>NZ_JUEI01000023.1:0-102282 GCF_000802655.2 Paenibacillus sp. IHB B 3415
GGCTCCAGCACCGCAAGCAAGCGGGGCAGCGGCTTCGCCCGACTCGCCGGGAGCGGCTGAAGCGGAAGAAGCTGCCGAGGCCACACCACACGCACCCGAGCTGGTGCTGGAGAAATTTATAGCCTTCAAATGCGAAATTTCGGTCATTGCCGCCCGCAGCGCATCGGGTGAAGTTAAGAGCTTCCCGCCCGCAGAGAACATCCACGTGGACAATATCCTGCACCTCTCGATTGTACCTGCCAGGGTGCCGGAGGAGATTCAGCGGCGGGCCTGCGAGCTGGCCGAGAAGATCGTCTCCGGCATGGATTCCGTCGGACTGCTGGCTGTGGAGATGTTCGTGACGGAGGACGGAGAGCTGTTCGTTAACGAGCTGGCTCCGCGCCCGCATAATTCCGGGCATTATACAATGGATGCCTGCGTAACCTCGCAGTTCGAGCAGCATGTGCGGGCGATCTGCAATCTGCCGCTGGGCGATACGACATTGCTTACGCCTGTAGTCATGGTGAATGTGCTCGGCCAGCATCTGGAGGGTGCCATTCAGGCGGCCTGCAGTGCGGACGAAGAATCAAACCGGCTTGGGGTATCCCCTAAGCTTCATATATATGGCAAGACTGAGAGCAAGACCGGCCGCAAAATGGGCCATATCAACCTGCTCTGCAAGGATACCGAAGACGGATTGTCCTGGGTAGAGCAAACTAACCTTTGGAGGAACTGACAAGCTATGATCGAACGTTACAGCAGACCTGAGATGCGGGCCATTTGGACCGAAGAAAATAAATTCAACGCGTGGCTGGAAGTTGAAATTTGCGCCTGTGAGGCTTGGGCCGAGCTGGGAGTTATCCCGCATGAGGATGCCGCGAAGCTGCGCAAGGACGCCAAATTCGACATCGCGCGGATCGACGAAATTGAACAGGAAACGCGTCATGATGTGATTGCTTTTACCCGTGCAGTATCGGAGAGCCTGGGTGCAGAACGCAAATGGGTGCATTACGGACTGACCTCCACGGACGTTGTCGATACGGCGCTTGGCTACCTGCTGCGTCAGGCCAACGAAATTCTGGAGCAGGATATCATCCGGTTCATTGAGATTCTTAAAGATAAGGCAGTAGCTTACAAGAATACCCCGATGATGGGCCGTACACACGGCGTACACGCTGAGCCAACGACTTTTGGACTCAAGATGGCGCTCTGGTATGAGGAAATGAAGCGTAATCTGGAGCGTTTCCGTCATGCGGCGAGCGGCGTCCAATTCGGTAAAATCTCCGGGGCTGTCGGCACCTATGCCAACATCGACCCGTTCGTTGAAGAATTTGTCTGCCGCAAGCTGGGCACCAGCCCGGCACCGATCTCCACGCAGACGCTGCAGCGTGACCGTCATGCGGAATACATGGCTGCGCTGGCACTGGTCGCCACTTCGCTGGACAAGTTCGCTACTGAAATCCGCGCTTTGCAGAAGAGTGAGATCCGCGAGGTTGAGGAAGCTTTTGCCAAAGGTCAAAAGGGTTCATCCGCTATGCCGCATAAACGCAACCCGATCGGCTGCGAGAACATCTCCGGCCTGTCGCGCGTGATCCGCGGCCATATGGTTACAGCTTACGAGAATGTGCCGCTGTGGCATGAACGCGATATCTCGCATTCCTCGGTAGAACGGATCATCCTGCCGGATGCGACCATGCTGCTGAACTATATGCTGAACCGCTTCGGCAATATCGTGAAGAACCTGACCGTGTTCCCGGAAAATATGAAGCGCAACATGAACCGCACCTTCGGTGTTCCGTTCTCCGGCCGCATCCTGACGAAGCTGATCGACAAAGGCTTCAGCCGCGAGCAGGCATACGACACTGTACAGCCGCGTGCGATGCAGGCTTGGGAGGAACAAACCCAGTTCCGTGACATCGTTGAAGCTACACCGGAAATCACTGCCGTGCTTAGTCCGGAAGAGATCGAGGATGCTTTCAATCCTTCCTGGCACCTCAAGCATGTGGACACCATCTTCCGCAAGCTGGAGCTTATCTAATTAAAAAAGGTGAGTCAGTGGTGAACTGATGAGCTGGAGAAGATATGGGCGGAGCGATGGGGAGTAAGTTGTTCTGGAGCGTTAAGCGACAGAAATGAGTTGAATGGGCCTGTTAATAAGGAACGGAGAGGAATTTTGGAACTGGAGAAGCGTCAGCGTTCGCCTGAAAGCTTTCCGAAGGAAAGCTCGCTACGGAAGCATATGCTATGTTTGGATTTCTACCGCTAACAGCGGTTCAAATCAGGAAATTCAAACATAACAGCGATCGGAAGTCCAAAATTTTTTGTAGTGTTACCGATTAACTAGCCGTTCAGTTCATATCTCAAGCAAAGCGGAGAATGGCAGCGCCCCAGGCGCTTTTAGCCCAAATATAAGCAAGATCATTTGTTCAAGGGAGGAAAGGTCATGACATCAACGGCTGTATCCACTGCCGTGGAACTCGTAAATGCGCCGCTGCTCTACAAAGGTAAGGTTCGTGAGCTGTACGATTTGGGGGATGAGGTACTGATTGTCGTTACGGACCGTATTTCCGCATTTGATTACGTGCTGGACCCGGCAGTGCCGGACAAAGGCAATGTGCTTAACCGGCTTAGCGCGTTCTGGTTCGGTCAGACCAAGGAGCTCATTGAGAACCATGTGGTTCATATCGACGTGGACCGGCTCGGGGATATTGTGCGGGAACGCGAAGTGCTGAAGAACCGCATCATGGTTGTCCGCAAAGCAGAGCGGATTGATATCGAATGTGTCGTGCGCGGCTGCATTACCGGCGGCGGCTGGCGGCAGTATCAGGAGACCGGCAAAGTGAACGGCATCGAGCTTCCCAAAGGGCTGCGCAAGAATGCGGTGCTGACCGAGCCGATTTTCACACCGGCAGCAAAGAATGATGTCGGCCATGATGAGGACATTCCTTTTGAGCAGATGCAGGAGCTGATTGGCGCGGAGCTTGCACTGGAGCTGAAGGAGAAGAGCCTGAAGCTGTTCGCTTTTGCCAGAGAATATTGTAAAGACCGCGGCATCATCCTCGCCGATTGCAAATTCGAGTTCGGGCTGCTGGACGGCAAGGTCATCCTGATTGACGAGATTTTCACACCGGATGCTTCCCGCTTCTGGGCCAAGGACAAATACGCGCTGGATATCGAGATCGACAGTATGGACAAGGAGCCTGTACGGACTTACCTTTCGGCATCCTCCTGGGATAAGAACAGCACGCCAGACCCGCTGCCGGTTGAAGTGGTGGAAGAGACTTCACGCCGTTACCTGGACATTTATCACCGTCTTACCGGAAAGTCCTTATAGATTATCCAATGACCTGCTCTAAGCTGCTGCAGCCAAACTTTTAAATGCATTTTCTGCAGTTATTTTGCACAAAAGAAGGATCGCTTAGGGTTTAACTGTATCTGATACAACTAAAATGTGTAAAATGGCCTGAAAAGCAGATTTTCAGAGAAATAGCTGTACGAAATGCAACTATAGTTATTTTCACAGGAGATATTGAGATTATAGCTGTACATTATGCAGTTAAGTTAGTTGCCCGCAGTGAAGTGAGTTGTTGCAGCTCACCGTTAGAGGTTAGCACATCGTTGTAATGTTGAGTTACGGTAAGTTTTCATTCCAGGTACCCAGTCCAGCTCATTAAATTTTAGGAGGAACTACAAGCGTATGTTAAAAGCGACAGTCTACGTCACCATCAAGAAAAGCGTGCTCGATCCCCAAGGTGTAGCCGTGCAAGGGGCGCTGCATTCCGTAGGTTTTCAGGAAGTTGAAAGTCTGCGTATCGGCAAATATATGGAGCTGACCCTCGATACCGACAACCGCGCTGAAGCGGAAGGACGCCTCAAGGATATGTGCGAGAAGCTGCTGGCCAACACGGTGATCGAGGATTACCGCTACGAATTGGAGGACTAAAAGTCATGAAATTTGCTGTACTTGTCTTTCCAGGCTCCAATTGTGACATTGACTGCTACAAAGCAGTAGAAGACAGCCTAGGCGAACCTGTGGATTATGTGTGGCATACGGCGACAGATCTGTCGGCTTATGACTGCATTCTCGTGCCGGGCGGTTTCTCTTATGGTGACTATCTGCGCTGCGGCGCAATTTCCAGGTTCGCTCCGGTGATGGCTGAAGTAGCCAAAGCGGCGGAGCAGGGCAAATTCGTGCTCGGCATCTGCAACGGGTTCCAAATCCTGACCGAAGCCGGCCTCTTGCCAGGCGCTCTGCGCCGCAACATGTCGATGAAGTTCCGCTGTCATGACACGGTGCTTAAGGTAGTGAACAACACAACTCCGTTTACGATCGACTATGCGCAGGATGAAGAAATCGTCATTCCGATCGCGCATGGCGAAGGCAATTACTATTGTGATGAAGAGACGCTGGCTGAGCTCAAAGCTAATAATCAAATCGTATTTACTTACAGCGACAATCCGAACGGTTCAGTCGCCGATATCGCCGGAGTCAGCAATGTAGCGGGCAATGTGGTTGGTATGATGCCTCACCCGGAACGTGCAGCGAACAGCCTGCTTGGTTCGGAAGACGGCAAACGGATGTTCACATCCATTCTTACATCGTGGAGGGATCGTTATGACGCAGCAAGTATCCGCTAAGGAGCCGACCGCAGAGCAGATCGCGGAGCAGAAAATCTACAGTCAGTTCGGTGTATCGGACAGCGAATATGAGCTCATTACTTCCTTCATGGGACGTAAGCCTAACTATACAGAAATCGGTGTGTTCAGCGTGATGTGGTCTGAGCATTGTGCCTATAAGAACTCGAAGCCGCTGCTGAGCCGTTTCCCGACAAGCGGACCAAAGGTGCTGATGGGACCGGGCGAAGGCGCAGGGATTGTTGATATCGGAGACAACCAGGCGGTTGTTTTCAAAATAGAGAGCCACAACCATCCATCGGCAGTTGAGCCTTATCAGGGCGCGGCGACCGGGGTGGGCGGGATTATCCGCGATATTTTCTCCATGGGTGCAAGACCGGTGGCGCTGCTGAATTCCCTGCGTTTCGGGAAGCTTGAGAGCGACCGGGTAAAATATCTGTTCGAGCATGTTGTGTCCGGGATCGCAGGCTACGGCAACTGTATCGGCATCCCTACTGTCGGCGGGGAAATTATGTTCGATGACAGCTATGACGGCAATCCGCTGGTTAATGCGATGTGCGTGGGCCTGATTGATCACGATAAAATCCAACGCGGTGTCGCCAAAGGGGTAGGTAATCCCGTATTCTACGTGGGTCCTCCTACAGGCCGTGACGGCATTCATGGTGCGACCTTCGCCTCGGTTGAGCTCAGTGAAGAGTCAGAAGCGAAACGTACGGCGGTACAGGTTGGCGATCCATTCATGGAGAAGCTGGTGATGGAATCCTGCCTGGAGCTGATCGACAGCGGTATCGTCCTCGGTATTCAGGATATGGGAGCCGCAGGACTTACCTGCTCCAGTGCGGAAATGGCAAGTAAAGCAGGCAACGGTCTGGAGCTGTATCTGGATCAGGTGCCGCAGCGCGAAGACGGCATGACGCCTTATGAAATGATGCTCTCGGAATCCCAGGAGCGGATGCTGTTCGTAGTTGAGCCTAAGGATGAAGCACAGGCACAGGAAATCTTCGACCGCTGGGGCGTGATTTGCCGCAAAGTGGGTAAGGTAACGGATGACGGCCGCCTGAAGCTGTTCCATCACGGTGAAGTGGTCGGCGACATGCCGGTAACAGCTCTGGTTGATGAATGTCCGATTTATAACAAACCATCGGCAGTTCCTGCTTACTATGAGGAGAATGCCTCGGTGGATACGCTTCGCTATGATGAAGTAACCGATCTGGGCGGCGCCCTGCGCACCGTACTGGGATCACCTACAGTGGCCAGCAAAGCATGGGTATATAACCAATATGATTATATGGTGCGGACCAGCACGGCCGTTCGTCCGGGTTCCGATGCAGCAGTGGTAACCATCCACGGCACACGCAAAGCTCTGGCGATGACTACGGACTGTAACGGACGTTATGTCTATCTCGATCCTGAAGTGGGCGGACGGATTGCTGTCAGCGAAGCCGCGCGCAATATTGTCTGCTCCGGTGCCCAGCCGCTGGCGATTACGGATAACCTGAATTTTGGCAGTCCGGAGAAGCCGGAAATCTTCTGGCAGATGGAACGTGCGGTAGACGGTATGGCTGAAGCCTGCCGTGTGCTTGATACCCCTGTAATTGGCGGTAACGTCAGTCTCTACAATGAAAATGCTTCAGGAGCTATCTATCCGACACCGGTTGTCGGCATGGTGGGTCTTGTAGAAGATACCGATCATATTACAACTCAGGCCTTCAAGCAGGAAGGCGATTCGATTCTGTTGCTTGGTGTTACAAAAGCAGAGCTAGGCGGAAGTGAATTCCAGTATGCTGTTCACGGCCTGACCGAAGGACGTCCGCCAGAACTCGATCTGGCAACGGAACGCAAGCTGCTGGATGCCGTACTTGCTGCGATCCGCAGCGGGCTGGTCCGCTCGGCCCATGACCTGTCGGAAGGCGGCCTGGCCGGAGCACTGGCAGAGAGCTGCATCAGCGGCAAAACCGGAGCGAATATTGAACTTTCTGCCGGCGGACTGCGTCCAGATGTGGCGCTGTTCAGCGAGAGCCAATCCCGGATTATCCTAACTTCTGCGCCTGACCGTGCGGAAGAACTGAAAGCGGCGGTTGCCGCATACGGCGTACCTGTAGAGATTATTGGAACTGTTGGCGGAGACCGCCTGCGTGTTACGCTGGACGGCGCGTCTGCACTGGATGAAGCAGTTACTGAACTTAAGACCATTTGGGAGGATGCTATTCCATGTCTTATGAAATAAAGACCGGGAAAGAGCAGGAAGCCCCTATCCTGTGGACCGGCGACTTTTACAACGAAGGAACGGGCTCGGGAGATATTTTTGACACGTTAAAAGAAGAATGCGGCGTCTTCGGGGTCTTCGGACACCCGGAAGCCGCTTCCATGTCCTATTACGGTCTGCATGCCCTGCAGCACCGGGGCGAAGAGAGCGCGGGCATCTGCGTAGCGGATGGGCGCGACTTCAACTATCACCGGGGCATGGGCCTGGTGAAGGAAGTATTCGATAAAGACAAGATCGCTTCGCTGATCGGGGATATGTCCATCGGACATGTGCGTTATTCCACCAGCGGAGACAGCCGGCTGACCAATGCGCAGCCGCTGGTCTTCAAATACCGTGACGGTGATCTCGCGATTGCCACAAACGGCAACATCGTGAATGAACCTCTGATCCGTAAACAGCTGGAGCAGGGTGGCTCAATCTTCCAGACCACCAGTGACACCGAGGTGCTGGCGCATCTGATCGCGCGTTCGCAGAAGGATTTTGTCGAAGCCACGAAGGATGCCCTGGCCCAGCTTGTCGGCGGTTTCGCCTTCCTGCTGATGACTAATGACAAGCTGATTGTTGCTTCTGACCCGCATGGCTTGCGTCCCTTAGTGATGGGCCGGCTGGGCGAAGCTTACGTCTTCGCTTCCGAATCCTGTGCACTCGAAGTCATCGGCGCTAAGCTGGTGCGCGATATTGAGCCGGGTGAGCTGCTCGTGCTGGATAAGGATGGTTTCCGGGAGGACCGCTTCGCGGAACCTAAACGCAAAGCACTGTGCGCGATGGAATACATCTACTTCGCCCGCCCGGACAGTGATCTGAACGGCTCCAACCTGCACTCCGCCCGCAAGCGGATGGGCAGCCGGATGGCGCTCGAAGCCTTCGTGGATGCCGATATCGTAACCGGCGTGCCGGATTCCAGTATCTCTGCAGCCATTGGCTACGCTGAGCAGACTGGCATCCCGTACGAGCTTGGACTGATCAAGAATAAGTATACCGGCCGGACCTTCATCCAGCCGAGCCAGGAGCTGCGTGAGCAGGGCGTGAAGATGAAGCTCAGCGCGGTGCGCCGTGTCGTGGAAGGCCAGCGTGTAGTGATGATCGACGATTCCATCGTGCGCGGCACGACCTCGCGCCGGATCGTTAATCTGCTGCGCGAGGCCGGAGCGGCTGAGGTTCACGTGCGGATCACCTCACCACCGTTCAAGAATCCCTGCTTCTATGGCATCGATACCCCGGACCGCCGCGAGCTGATCGCCTCTTATAAGACGATCGCCGAGATGTGCGAGGAGATCAATGCAGATTCACTTGCGTTCCTCTCACCTGATGGACTGATCCAGTCCATCGGCGGCTATAATAGTGACGATTACAAAGGCGGACTATGCCTGTCCTGCTTCGATAATGATTACCCGACGCAGGTGGATTTCGGCGGGGAAGAGAAGGACGGATGCTCGTGCTAGGTGGGACCATCCCCCTAAGTCAGTGGTGCCCATCCCCCTAAGTCGTAGGCCCATCCCCCTAAGTCCCCCTTGCGAAGGGGGATTCCGGAGGGCGCTGCCCTCCGGCCACCCGAAAGTTTGGTGGTAGGAGTTTGCTCTAAACTTGCTAAGAGGGCGTGGGTGCGGGTGCCCGCTTTGTCCCTGTGTGCTGCGCACGGCCGGGACACGCTTTACGGCGCTGCGCGCCCTGGCGGCATGCTGCCCGCCGGCCCGGCATGCTGCCCGCCGGCCCTGGCTCCAGAACCTGTCCTGTTTGCTGCCGCAAATCCGGAGGTTCTGTCGCCTAAGGGCACGCACGGCTTTGCCCCGTACGCTTGGAGGCGCTGTGCGAAGCCCAGCGCCGAAACATTGCTGCTGTGCAAGGCGCGAAATTTCGGCTTGCGGCATGGGTTTGACCCCGGTGGTTGGAGTCATGAAGAGGAATTTTGGAACTGTAGGAGCGTCAGCGTTCGCCTTTATATTTGGATTTCTACCGCAAATTGCGGTTCAAATCAGGAAATCCAAATATAACAGCGGCCGGAAGTCCAAATATTCTTCGTAATGACGACTATAACCACCACCCAAATCCCTGCCGCCCCGAACCCGCGCTCTAAACTAATTTAAATGAGGTGTCCAAAAGTGTCGGAAGCTTATAAAAACGCCGGAGTGGATATTGCGGCTGGCAATGAAGCGGTAGAACGCATGAAGAAGCATGTGAAGCGCACCTACCGTCCTGAAGTGATGACGGAGCTGGGCGGATTCGGCGCACTGTTTGGCCTGAATAAGGACAAATATGAAGAGCCGGTCCTCGTATCGGGAACGGACGGCGTGGGTACGAAGCTCAAAATCGCGTTCGCAGCGGACCGCCACGACACGATTGGCATCGATGCCGTAGCCATGTGTGTAAATGACATCGTAGTGCAGGGCGCAGAGCCGCTGTTCTTCCTCGACTATCTGGCCTGCGATAAGGTAGTGCCGGAGAAGATCGAGGCGATCGTTGCCGGAATCGCCGAAGGCTGCCATCAGGCAGGCTGCGCCTTGATTGGCGGCGAAACGGCCGAGATGCCGGGGATGTATTCGGCTGGCGAGTATGATATCGCCGGGTTTACCGTAGGGGTTGCCGACAAAGCGAAGCTCGTCACCGGCGCGGACATTGCACCGGGAGACACGGTGATTGGTCTGGCTTCCAGCGGCATTCACAGCAACGGATTCTCGCTGGTGCGCAAGCTTTTGCTGGAGGAAGACGGCTACGGACTGAATGATGTAGTGCCTGAACTGGGCGCTCCGCTCGTGGATGTGCTGCTCGCTCCAACCAAAATCTATGTGAAGCCGCTGCTGGCCCTGCTGGAACAGCTTCCGGTTAAAGGCATGGCCCATATTACCGGAGGCGGGTTCATCGAGAATATTCCGCGCGTACTGCCTGAGAATGTAAATGTAGAGATTAACTACGGCTCTTGGCCGATTCAGCCAGTCTTTGCTTTGATGCAGAGTAAAGGCAATGTAAGCAACCGCGATATGTTTACCACCTTCAATATGGGGATTGGCCTTGTACTGGTGGTGGCTGAAGCGGACGGAGCGCGCGCGCTGGAGCTGCTGAAAGCTGGCGGGGAAGAAGCTTATCGTATCGGCATTGTAACAGAAGGTGAACGCAAGGTTACCTTTACGGGGGCTGAAGTCTGATGGAGTGGAGCCGGATCGCTGTATTTGCTTCGGGGCAGGGCAGCAATTTCGCCGCACTGGTCCAGGCGCAGCAGGAGGGGAAGCTCGGCGGAGGCAGCATAGAGCTGCTGGTCTCAGACAAGCCGGAAGCGCCTGTGGCACAGCGGGCGGAGGAAGCGGGAATTCCCGCCCTCCTGCTGCGGCCGAAGGACTTCGCGGGCCGTGAACTGTACGAGGCAGCAATTGTTGCGGAGCTTCAGCGCCGGGACATCGGACTGATTGTCCTCGCCGGGTATATGCGGCTGATCTCACCGGTGCTGCTTGAGCCTTACGCCGGGCGGATCATCAACATCCATCCGTCGCTTTTGCCGGCCTTTGCAGGTAAGGATGCGATTGGCCAGGCGCTGGATTATGGCGTGAAGCTGACGGGAGTGACGGTGCATTTTGTCGACGGCGGCATGGATACCGGACCGGTTATTGCCCAGCGCAGCGTTGAGGTGAAGCCGGGAGACACAGCCGATTCACTTGCAGAACGTATCCACCAGGTAGAGTACGGACTGTATCCTGAAGTGGTTGCTGCTTTTGCCGCTGGGAAAGTAGAATTAAACGGAAGAATGACGACAATCGGCGAATAATAGCAGATGCCATACCAGCCGGATCTGACACACACAAAAATGTATTTCAGGCAGGTGCGGCTGATTCTGATATTTCTCGGGAAATATTGCACAAAGTCTGCAGGATGTCGGACTGGCTGGCTAAGCAGTTTGAAATTGCCGGAATTGCGGGCTTGCTGACATGCCGGTTGATGTCGATTTAGCAGTTGGATTCACTCCACTTAATTTGTCTGAATACCAGTGATCGCGGAACGTAATTGGAAAAAGTACAACTAATTCTGGCGTTCGTAGGCTCTAAGGCGCATATGGCATCATTTAGATGGACAATTTCCAACTAGTTTCTATCCGGCTGATAAAAAGCCGAAATTAAATGACGTAAATCCACTTATTTTATAAACACTATAAACCCAAGTTATAAGCACGGGCTAACCGGCGACAATGATCCTGCGATCATAGGCCACAACCTAATCTAGCGTGAATCCAGAGGAGGACTATTCAAAGTGAGTATTAAAAGAGCGCTGGTCAGCGTATCGGACAAACAGGGCATCGTGGATTTTTGCCGCGAGTTGTCTGCACTAGGCGTAGAAATTATCTCCACAGGCGGCACCAGCACACTTCTGGCTAAAGAAGGCGTTCCGGTCATCGGTATTTCCGAAGTAACGGGCTTCCCCGAAATTATGGACGGACGTGTCAAAACGCTGCATCCCGCTGTACATAGCGGCCTTCTTGCGGTTCGTGATAACGAGGAGCACACGCGGCAGATGAACGATCTTGGACTCGACTACATCGACCTTGTAGTGGTGAATCTGTATCCGTTCGCGGAGACCATTGCCAAGCCGGATGTGTCATATGAGGAAGCTATCGAGAACATCGATATCGGCGGACCTACGATGCTGCGTTCGGCGTCGAAGAACCATGCTTTTGTCAGTGTGGTAGTGGATGCGGCTGATTATGCTACAGTGCTTGAGGAAGTGCGTGCAAATGGAGATACCACCCTTGCAACCCGCAAACGTCTTGCGGCCAAAGTCTTCCGCCACACGGCGGCTTACGATGCCCTGATTGCCGATTATCTGGCGAATGTAACCGGTGAACCGCTGCCGGAGCGCTATACTGTCACTTATGAGAAAATCCAGGATCTGCGTTACGGGGAGAACCCGCATCAGAAGGCTGCATTCTACCGCAAGCCGCTGGCTGCGCAGGATACACTCACCGCTGCTGAGCAATTGCACGGCAAGGAGCTGTCCTACAACAACATCAACGATGCGAATGCCGCGCTCCAGATTGTCAAAGAGTTCGAAGAACCGGCTGTTGTAGCTGTTAAGCATATGAATCCTTGCGGCGTAGGCGTGGGGGCGAGTGTATATGAGGCTTATCAAAAAGCGTACAATGCTGATCCAACCTCCATCTTCGGCGGAATTGTAGCAGCGAACCGGATCATTGATGAGGATACGGCTAATATGCTGAAGGATATTTTCCTTGAGATCGTGCTGGCTCCGGGCTTCACGGATGAAGCGCTGGAAATCCTGACGAAGAAAAAGAATATCCGCCTGCTCAAGCTGGGCAACCTCAGCACGGCGGCTTCCCGCAAAACCAGCTTTGTCGTAACCTCCATTGAAGGGGGAATGGTTGTGCAGGAAAGTGACGTCCATTCCGTGAATCCGGAGGAGCTGCAGGTCGTAACCGACCGCAAACCAACGGAAGAAGAGCTGAAGCAGCTGCTCTTCAGCTGGAAGGTGGTTAAGCATGTGAAGTCGAACGCGATCGTGCTGGCGGCTGATAATATGACCGTAGGCGTAGGTGCAGGACAGATGAACCGTGTCGGCGCGGCTAAGATTGCGATCGAGCAGGCTGGAGAGAAATCCAAAGGCTCCGTGCTGGCTTCCGATGCCTTCTTCCCGATGGGAGATACACTGGAGATGGCTGCCGAGGCTGGTATTACGGCAGTTATTCAGCCGGGCGGCTCGATTAAGGACGAGGAATCCATTAAGGTTGCTAATGAATACGGCATTGCCATGGTCTTCACCGGCGTTCGCCACTTCAAACACTAGAACGCTGGGAGGGTAACATACTTATGGATATTTTAGTGGTCGGCGGCGGCGGCCGGGAGCATGCGATCATCTGGAGCTTAACCCGCAGTCCCAAGGCCGGTAAAATCTACTGTGCACCCGGCAACGCCGGGATTGCGCAGCTTGCGGAATGTGTGCCGATCGGTGTATTTGAGTTCGATAAGCTGACTGCTTTTGCCAAGGAACGGGAGATCGGGCTGGTCGTTATCGGACCGGATGATCCGCTGGCAGCAGGGATTGTGGATGCTTTTGAAGCACAGGACATTCCTGTATTCGGCCCGCGGAAGAATGCGGCAGAAATCGAGGGCAGCAAGACCTTCATGAAGGATCTGCTGCATAAGTACAGCATTCCGACAGCGGCGTATGAGAAGTTCAGCGATTATGGGACTGCACTTGCCTATCTGCGTACTCAGGAGCTGCCGATTGTAATCAAGGCGGACGGACTGGCCGCAGGCAAAGGTGTGACCGTGGCGTATTCCCTTGAGGAAGCGGAGGCGGCTCTGCAGGATATCATGGTGGCTAAGGTGTTCGGTGAAGCCGGCGCACAGGTCGTGATTGAGGAGTTTCTGGCCGGGCAGGAAATGTCGATTCTGGCCTTTGTGGATGGCGAAACAGTGCGGCCGATGGCGGCTGCGCAGGATCATAAGCCGGTATTCGACGGCGATAAAGGACCTAATACGGGAGGTATGGGGACATACTCCCCGCTTCCGCATATCGATGAGGCTATTATCCGCGAAGCGGTGGAGACCATCATCGAGCCGACGGCCAGAGCCATGGTTGCTGAGGGGCGCCCCTTCAGCGGCGTGCTGTTCGCAGGGCTTATGATCTCGCCGGACGGCAGACCGAAGACGATAGAATTCAATGCCCGCTTCGGTGATCCCGAGACGCAGGTTGTTCTTCCACGGCTACAAAGCGACTTGCTGGAGATCTTTCTGGCTGTTACAGAAGGCAGGCTGGCGGATATTCAGATTGAATGGAGCGATGAGGCCGCAGTCTGCGTGGTCCTGGCTTCGGAAGGTTATCCCGGTCCGTATCCGAAGGGTGTGCCGATTAGCGGACTTGAAGCGGACACGGACAGACTGGTCTTCCATGCGGGAACCGCACGCGGTGAGGATGGCAGCTGGGTAACCAGCGGCGGCCGGGTGCTTGGAGTTGTAGGCATGGGGCCTACGATTGCCGAAGCGCGTGCAGCAGCATATGCCAGTGCCGGAAAGATCACCTTCCCGGGCAAACAGTGCCGGAGTGACATCGCTATGAAAGCTCTGATCTGAGGATAAAGCACTGTATTTTAGCCAGAGAAGAGTGCGTATGCTTTGGGGCCAATGCAAATTACCCGTATATTCATCGAAGCTAAAGCCCCACTTTGCGGGGGGAGTTTATGCTATTAGTCCCAAAAAAAGGACTGACAAGTAGTAGGAGAAGTGCTATAATACAACTCGTACGGGGGAAAATGTGCGGATATATACAGATAAAGGGTCTTTCCTTTCATGGAAAGGCCTTTTTTAAAATTTAAAAGGACGGCCAAGCCGTTTCCACTTGCTGAATGTTCAGGGGATATAGAAAACCCCATGCCGGGAAATGATACTTAAATAATAAGTACAATAACAGCGATGCCGTTTTTTACGGATGCTTAGTTACAGATTTAAGGGGGAATTGTTTTTGAGTAAGGTCGGAAGAAATGACTTATGCCCATGCGGAAGCGGGAAAAAATATAAGAAGTGCTGCTTGGATAAAGAAACGTCAGCGGTCGAATCCATACTGCGGCTGGTAACGACGGAGGATGCGGCAGCACAAGAGGCTGTATTCAGCGAATCCGTACAGGAACAGTCAGCAGCGGAGGCTGCTATACGTACCGAGAGTAAGCTTACACTGCCCAAGCTGAAAAAGATGGTCGCACGCGAACTGAAATGGGAGCATCCGGCCCATGAACAGCTGGCGCTGCAGCTCATTGAGAGCATGAGAAATCAATACGACCGGGAACTGATTCTGGAAGCCCTTGTGCTGTGGAATGGTTTCTCCCGGCAGACCAAACCTGCGGTGAAGAAAGCCGGCTCGTTCTGCGCGGCCATCGAATATCTGCTATCAGAGGAATACGGCTTCATGCTGTCGCAGACGGATCTTGCCGATAAATACGAAGTTACGGCGGCCACCATCTCCCGTAAAGTCAAAGAATTATATAATTATGTCGAAGAATACGGAATGGGCGGAGAAGCTGATGAACTGATCGCGCTAAATGGTCCGGGCACTCCCCAGGAGAAGGCGCAAGCCCTTCTGTACAAAGCGGTGGAGGCCACTTCTGCGAAACGCCGTGTTCAGCTGGCGGAGACGGCACTGGAGATTTATCCGGACAGTCCGGATGCCTATCTTATCCTGGCCGAGGAATCGGAGAATGAGCATGAGGCGCGTAAATTCCTCAAAGCGGGAATCGCTGCAGGCAGACGTGAACTGGGCGAGCTTTATTTTACCAAGAACAAAGGGTATTTCTGGGGGCTTACGGAGACCCGCCCTTATATCCGTATCTGCCAAAGCTATGCGGAATCCTGCTGGTTTGGCGGGAAGGCAGAGGAAGCAGCGGAGATTCTGGAGCATATTCTCGAGCTTAACCCGGATGATAATACCGGTGTACGCTATCTTTTGGCCGCTGTCTACTTGTACAGTAACCAGTTGAAGGAAGCGGAGCGGGTGATCAAGAACTACGGGGAAGACGATGCCGCAGCGGCCTTTGCCTATGACCGGATTGTGCTGGAGTTCAAGAAGAACGGAATTACCTCGCAGCTCAAAATGCTGTACCGTGTAGCGCGCGGAGTGAACAAGCATGTGCCTGATTATCTGCTGGGTGTGAAGCGGCTGCCGCATAATCTCCCGGATTTTGTCGGAATGGGCGATTCCAATGAAGCCATTGAATATGTCATTATGCATTCGCGTTTGTGGGCAAGCATGCCGGAGCTGCTCAAATGGATGCTGAAACAATAGAACTTATACACGGAATATTCCAACACAGTCCTCCGGGGCTGTGTTTTTTTTGTAGATAACCTGACATGGATTAACCCTCCGACCTACATTATCCGAATAAACTAGTAAAAGAAGCCTATTTCCAAATGAAAATGTTTGTTTAATGCTGTGTTTTTCTGAAAATACCTGACATGGTCACACTTATTTCACAGCTCGAAGTAAAACGTTAAAGGGATAAAGAGTTTTTTTGCAGAAATAAGTCGAAAAGACAGGGAGCATTCGAGCGAGAGTATTGCCTGAGCCTATTTACATTTGAAGGTGGGGAGTCCTATGGCACTGAGGAAGAGCAAGAAAGATAAGGCCACGAACATAGCGAAGCCTGAGCTTAGCGCTGTGGAGAAGTCGCCGACGCTTCAGCCGGAAGGCAAGGGGAGGGTAGGAATGAAGGGGAATCATTCATCCTCCGCATGGAAGCAGCTGACATCTTCTTTAAGCAATATGGGGATTCGCGCCAAGCTGTTTTTGTCGGTGATTATCTCTGTAGTTGCTATTTTCGTTATTGTATCCGTCGTGATTTACAGCAATGCCAAGCAGATTATAGTCAATGGCTTGAACAATTCGCTGACCTATGAGAAAGGAGAGATAAGCGTTAAGGTCAATGAGCTGCTGCGGCCCGCTTCGGACAGTGTAGAGCTTCTGAATGCCAACGCCTATATCCGTGACTATATCGCCAGTGTAAATGATCCGGAAACAGCGAAGACCACCAGCGGGTACAGTGAACTGATCCGCACCCTGAATCTGGTCAAGAACAACAATAAGAACCTGCTGAATGTGTATATAGGTCTGGATGCTGCAAACAAGGTGATTACGCAGGATGAGTTCGAGCCGCCGGCGGACTTCGTGCTGAAGGAGCGGGACTGGTATGCCAATACAGCCAAGAATAAGCGTGTTACGGTTACGGACCCCTATATTGATGCCGGCTCCGGCAAAATGGTCGTCAGCGTCAGCGCACCGATTCTCGACGATGCCGGGAAGCTGATCGGTGTGGCGGGTGCGGATATCTCCACGGAGCAGATTACCCAGGCGCTGAGCGCTTTTAATTACAATGGCAGCGGGTATGCCGTACTGATTGATAAGACAGGAACCTTCATCTACCATCCGGATACAGACAATATTCTGCTGAAGAAAATGTCCGATCTCGGTGAAGACTGGAAAGCTGTCGGGGATAAGATGGTACAGTGGGGCTCGAATGTGATAAAGACGGATATTGACGGTGAGGCCAGTTATGTGTCGTATTCGCCGGCTATAGAGAACCAGTGGTCCGTGGCGCTGATTGTGCCGGAGAAAAATGCGGAGCGGGAGTTGCAGAAATTCCAGCTGATTTTTATCCTGTCGATTATTGCTTCAATTGTAGTGATGTCCATACTGCTGTACTTTGTCTCCAACAGTATTTTGAAGCAGATACCTATCCTGACGGCTGCCTTCCGAAAAGCGATGTCCGGCGACCTGTCGGTAAGAGCGAAGGTTACCGCCAAAGGGGAAATCGGCGTACTGGCAGAGGGCTTCAACGATATGATCTCCTCACAGCAGTCGCTGATTCAGGAAATCATGCGCAGCTCGCAGAGCATCTCTGGCGCAGTGGAGAATACGGAGAAGAATGTGTTCGTGCTCGACGGCAGCATTACCGATATTTCGGGGATTACCGAAGAGCTGTCAGCAGGCATGCAGCAGACGGCGGCTTCGATGGAAGAAATGAACGCCAGCACGATCGAATTCGAGCATGCCATTAACGGTATCGCCCGCAAAGCCCAAGAGGGTGCGGAAGCGGCCAGGGAAATCAATGTGCGGGCGGATAAGCTGAAAGAGGGAGCCGCCGAGTCGCGCAGGCAGGCGGATCATATCTACGGACAGAGTGAAGAGAAGCTGCGCATGGCGATTGAACAATCGAAGTCGATCTCGCAGATAGGCGCGCTTACGGGAGCAATTCTGGAAATTGCCGCCCAGACTAATCTGCTGTCGCTGAATGCTTCCATCGAGGCCGCCAGGGCCGGGGATGCGGGCAGAGGCTTCGCCGTTGTGGCGGAGGAAATCCGCAAGCTGGCTGATAATTCGCGGGAGACGGTGACCGAAATCCAGGGAGTTACTGAAGCGGTAGTCCAGGCGGTATCCAATCTGGTCGAGGGCGCGGAGAGCATGCTGCGCTTCATGGACCGGCAGGTGCTGAAGGATTACGATGCGATGCAGGAGACCGGTGAGCGGTACAGCGAAGATGCCAAGTATATTGATGAGCTGGTTACGGACTTCAGTGCCACCTCCGAAGAGCTGCTGGCTTCCATTCAGAGCATGCTGACCGCGATCAGCGAGACGGGCAGTGCAACGAATGAAGGCGCAGAAGGAGCCGGGGTCATCGCCGTCCAGGCGGAGCAGATCATCGGCAAGTCCGGCAGCATCGTTGCTGAGATGGAGGAGATCAAGATCAGCTCGGCGGAGCTGCTGCAGACGGTCTCGCGGTTTAAGGTCTAATTAATAGTGTTGGCGGTCCTGCTGGTTTACGGCAGGGCCGTTTGCTTGTTGCGTATGGAAAGTAAGCATAAGCGCATAGGCGGGGCGTTTGGAGTGCGATATGAGGAAATGAGGGTAGAACGCCGTGACCGGATTACGGTATATGCCTAGGAGTGTCGTCCGGTAGGCTTAATTGCACTTTGTACAACTAAAACGTCTGATTTACAACCAATTATCCGTTTAGTTGTATTTCGTACAATTAAACTGCCATTCGCTCCTTGGGATCGCCCATTTGGGCAGATTTAGTTGTACAGAATACAGTTATAAGAGGCGAGCCTCCCTTTTCGCTGTTTTTAATTGCACATTATACAACTATATAAGATGAACTTAAGAATGGAGGAGTGGAGTAGCAGGATTCCACCGGCAGTGGATGCTGTATTGTGTGACGAGGACAAGGGTTGAAAAAATGTCTCTGGAAGAGTATGTTACAAGAAGCGAAACGATAAGAAAGAGACAGTGAGGCGAGGAAAAGATGAGAGAAGGCGAAAACCGGATCGTAGGAATGGAAGATATTGTACGCGCACATCATGTGCTGCGGGAGGTTATCGTCCGTACGCCGCTGCAGCTGGATGCGGTACTGTCAGCTAAATACGGCTGTAATGTGTATTTGAAACGCGAAGATTTGCAGATTGTACGCTCCTTCAAGATCCGGGGGGCCTACAATATGATCCGCAGTCTGTCCGACGAGGACAGAGCCAAGGGGATTGTCTGTGCAAGTGCGGGTAACCATGCCCAGGGTGTGGCGTATTCCTGTAAGGCACTGGGAATCAAAGGCAAGATCTTTATGCCGAGCACTACACCTAATCAGAAGATTAAGCAGGTCCGGCGTTTTGGCGGCGAATTCGTTGAAGTGATTCTGAAGGGGGATACCTTCGACGATGCTTACGATGAAGCGCTACAGGCTTGTATAGACTATAGCATGACGCTGATTCACCCGTTTGATGAGCCGCGCATTATCGCCGGCAATGGTACGATTGCGATGGAGATTATGGAGAGCCTGGACAAGCCGGCTGACTTTGTATTTGTTACGATTGGCGGAGGCGGCCTGGCGGCAGGTGTAGCCACCTATGTGAAGACCGTGAGCCCGGCGACCAAGGTGATCGGTGTGGAGCCTACGGGAGCAGCTTCCATGAGCGAGGCGATGGAGTGCGGTGAGGTGATCACCCTGAAGGAAATTAATAAGTTTGTTGACGGTGCGGCGGTGAAACGTGTCGGCGGCTTAACCTTCGACATCTGCTCGAAGCTCCTGGATGATGTAGTCAAAGTGCCGGAAGGCAAGGCTTGTACAACCATTCTGGAGCTGTATAACGAGAATGCGATTGTTGTGGAGCCTGCAGGCTCGCTTCCGATTGCTGCGCTGGACATGTACCGGGATCAGATCCGCGGCAAAAGCGTGGTCTGCATCGTCAGCGGCGGCAATAATGATATCGACCGGATGCAGGAGATCAAGGAGCGTTCACTGATCTATGAAGGCCTGAAGCATTATTTCATGGTTAATTTTCCGCAGCGCGCGGGTGCCCTGCGTGAATTCCTGACTGAGGTAGTCGGACCCGACGATGACATTACCCGGTTCGAATACACGAAGAAGAACGAGAAGGAGAACGGCCCGGCACTGGTGGGCATTGAGCTGATGTCTACAGATGCCTACGCCCCGCTGATTGAGCGGATGAAGCAGAAGGGCGTGGATTACGTAGAGATCAACAAGGATGTCAATTTATTCAGCATGCTGATTTAATATAATCGTTATCGGCGGCAATAGCCGTTTATATGGATATGAAGAAGACCCGCCCCGGTTCAGCCCGGGCGGGTCTTCTTCATGATGATAAGAGTACGATGCTGCGCGCATCCGGTGCTTCTGAGTTATACGCTTATCAGGACTGAGGCATCTCTGTCTTCAGATACTGCTCGGCGTCATCATCCAAGAGATAGCCGTTGCTCTTCATCAGCTTCATGAAGCCATCGAGCTTCTGCAGGAACGGGCTGGTGCTGCTGTTTTTGGCCAGGATGCTGCTGTAGGCTTTCTGTGCCTCCAGATCCATTTCCAGATTATCGTAATGGAAGAGCGGCGTATTGTTCTGGCCATAGAATGTATTCACTGCGTACATGTTATAAAGTGTCTTGACTGCTGATAGACGGTTGGATTTGGGATAGGTCTGAATAAACTGCTCCTGGGTTAGTGCACGGGAAGCGACATCCCCCCAGGCGATCACAAGCCCGTTATCCTTGGAAGGGGGCAGATCCGACTCGGTCGCCATTATTGAAATATAATCACGGATATCCTCTGTCACGTACAGTTTATATTTGCGGTAAGCGGCATAATCAATCACCGGGAAAAAGGTGCCTTCGGCCGTCTCCAGCTTATAGCCGCTCTCTCCCGCGCTTTTCAGCAGCGCACGCAGTGAAGCATTCTCCGTACTCTCGGCCAGCTTCACCATGCTGACTCCCGCCTTATAGACGGAGATGAGCTTCCGCTGTACCTCACTGCTGCTGAATTTCTTCTCCCAGGAAGGCAGGAGCGATTTGTGCAGGTTCTCCAGCTTCAGTGTCAGAACAGTCGCCTGATAAGGAGTGACAGCATATAGATTGGTATTCATATAAGTAATAGCACCCGGCAGGTTGCCTGAGGAGAACAGCGGCAGCGCAGCCCTGTAGACAGCCTCAGCATGGCTGAGGACGGCCGCACCGGTAACACCCGCCTTTGCGCTGGCAGCCGCCTCAGAGGTGCCTGTGCTGCGGCCCGCGCTGCTCTCAGCACGGGCAGGAGCGGAGCTTGCTGCCTCCAGCCCCATGAGCAGAGCAATAGCGGCGGTTAGAACGACGTGCTTCTTCATACAAGTCTCCTCCTGTGTGGAATAAAAGTTGAATATATTCTCTATGATTTGAAAAATATTAATTTCAGTCCAAGACCACCGGCAACGGCAAGAACCAGACTGACCCAAGGTGCAATCCGGATGACCGGGAACAGATTATCGAGGAACATTCCGGCAAATACGGCAGCAATCGCAATTCCGACATAGAGTCCCAGGCCTTTGATATCAAAAGCCTTGGGCTTCGGGCTATCGTCCTCAGACAACGAGGCCATCCATTTCATAATAAGCTCAATCAGAACAATCGAGCCGATACCTACTATGATAAGGGTGAAAATACTGATCTGGCCGAAGATTTCATCCGGACCGCCGCTCCATTGCATGATCAGTCCGGCAGCGCCCATCACTCCGAACAGAATGGTCAGGGCGGACAAAGAGATCATCAGGGAGTTCTTCAGCTTGCTGCGCGGAGAGCGCGGGGGGCTGCTGTTCATCACATCTTTGAAATAATCTCCGGGGTTCTCGCCGAAGATTTGCTTGGCATTCCTGCCTTTGGCCTGCCCCTTCAGTAGCAGTTCAGCCGCCTCCAGCAGCAGCTCCTCTGCACGGACAGAGTCTACCGAGCTGGCCCGCATGGCCAGAATCATATCTTCAAAAAAAGAGCGGTTAAATGGCGTCATCTGCTCACGCAGCAGGTTGTTTTGCTTAATCATAGCTTTGACTTTCATAGTATGGACGTATACCTCCAAGGTGGATTGATCAGGTTAGCCTTTAACCTAGAGTATACGTTTGTGCAGCAGTGGTGTGCAAGGACAACCCTTGCAGGCGGATAAGAAGTTTCCGCTTCTGCGTAACTTTTCTTTCGTTTATCCCTGAATAATCCGTTTGGAAGAGTGAACACTGAAGAGGTGGTTGCTTCACCAAATATAGCTAGAGGAAGGCAGGGAGCGTTATGAAACAGGAGAACAAACAGGAACCCGGCAAATTTGTGGGCGACGGCTTCGCGCCTGCACCTGCTAATGAAGTAGGGGATTGGGGCAATTCTGACGGCTTCAGTCTTTGGGATGCTGCGGGCGTGGCACCGGAGAACGGACTTGAAGACTGGGAAGGCCGGCAGGAAACCCATGATATGTTTCACGACAGCTATGACTGAGTGACGCTCAAGCTTGCCCCCGGCCTCTTTTGCTCCTGCGGGAGTGGAAGGGGCTCTTTTCAGGAAATCCGGAGGACTATGGTTATTGACAAAAAATTAATGAGAATCGTATAATAAAGATATAAATCACACTAAATTAATCGGAATAATTATAATTTGAAATAAATCAGCTTTCAGGGAGGGCGCAGCAATGGAACGGAATATTATCATCCGGCATAATGGAGAGGAACTGACAGCGAGCATACACTATCCATCCGCAGACAAGGCAGGCACCGGACGATGCAAGAACCGCGTGCCGCTTGCAGTGATCTGCCACGGCTTCGTAGGCAGCCGGATTGGTGTAGACCGGATCTTCGTTAAGGCAGCCCGTGAGCTGGCGCAGGATGGCTATATGGTTATCCGATTTGACTACGTAGGCTGCGGGGAGAGCAGCGGTAATTACGGGAGCGAAGATATGGAGTCGATGATCAGCCAGACCCGGGCTGTGCTGGATTACGGCATCAGCTCGGCCGATGTGGACCCGCAGCGTGTAACGCTGATCGGACATAGTCTGGGCGGTGCAGTAGCGCTGCTGACCGGTGTCCGTGACCGGCGGGTGAAGAACCTGGTGCTCTGGTCTGCGGTCGGCTATCCGTTCAATGATATCGTAAAGATTGTCGGAAGGGAAGCCTATGACCGGTCGGTGAAGAGCGGCTCAGCCGATTATTCCGGCTATTCGTTCACCCCGGTGTACTTCAACTCACTGGCAGCGTTCCAGCCCTTCCAGGAGGCCGGGAAATTCAGCGGTGATGTGCTGGTCATCCACGGAACCTCCGATGATGTTATACCCGTTGACTATGCCTTCCTCTACCAGAAGCTGTTCTGGACACGTCCTGAAGGCCGCTGCGATAAGGAGATTATTTTCCAGGGCGACCATACCTTCTCGTCAGGTCCAGCACAGGAGCAGGTGCTTAAGCGCACCAGGGAATGGATGAATCAGCAGGAGCATCTGCAGGAGGAATGGCAGAACTGGATGATATAGGAGAAGTCCCATGCGTGCAATACTTAAGAATAAGCGGTAAAATAAAAGGGCAGACCATATACTGGGTTATGGAGGTTGGCACCCTATGAAATTACCGGCATTTTTTATTGCGCACGGCTCTCCGCTGCTGGCTCTTGAGGATAACGAATACACACGTTTCCTGGAGCGGCTGGGTTCTGATCTGGGGAAGCCCCGCGGCATTGTAGTTTTCTCGGCGCACTGGGACAGTCCCCAGCAGCTGATTACAGTGGACGCACAGCATGAAACGCAGCATGATTTCTATGGTTTTCCGGAAGAGATGTATAAGCTGGCCTACCCGGCCCCGGGCGATCCCGCGTTAAGCAGCAGGATATCCGCACTCTTCAAGGATAGTAATCTTTGTCATCAGCCTATACTCGGCCGGGGCCTTGACCATGGGGTCTGGGTTATTCTGAAGAAAATGTTCCCGCAGGCCGACATTCCCGTCGTAGCCTTATCCGTCGATTCGATGCGTTCTCCCGAAGAGCAGTACAATATCGGACGGATGCTGGCCCCGCTGCGCGATGAAGGAATCCTCCTGATCGGAAGCGGAGGACTGGTCCACAATCTCAGGCTGCTCAAGCAGGATGATCAGCCCGAGCCTTGGGCGCTCGACTTCGATGCATGGATCGCTGAGCGGCTCGAAGCATGGGATCTGGCTTCACTTTTTGCTTTTGAGAAGCAGGCTCCGCATGTGCGGGAGGCCGTTCCCACCTACGGGAAGGAACATTTCGTACCGCTCTTCTATGTAATGGGTACAGCCGATGAGGGCAAACGGGCGCAGTTAATGATTCAGGCCTATCAATACGGTACCCTAAGCTTAAACTGCTGGATGGTCGACTAATACACAAATAAATGCAGGATACAGCCGCTTTAATGGCTGTATCCTTTTTTGTATGCAGATTTTCCGGTGTGCTCAAGACAAACTCTGCCAGCTATGATTAAATGAAAGAAAGCTTACTGATAAAACTTTAGGAGGAACAACAAGTTTATGACGATAAACCGGTCTTCAGCCCGCCCTACATATGTCTTTGTCCTTGCTGCCGCCCTGCTCTCCGCCTGCAACACAGAGAATGCAGTAACGGTTCCAGTGCCGACTACAGTAGCAGCTACTGCTGAACCCCAGCCGACAGAAGCTGCGCAGCCCACTCCGACAATAACGCCTGCTGCCGGAATAGTATCCGGATTAACGGGGCTTCCGGCTACGGACGGAACGCTGCCCCGGCCGCTCGCAGTCATGATCAATAATGCCCCGGCCGCCCGGCCGCAATCCGGAGTCAGCGAAGCGGATATCCTCTACGAAGTACTGGCGGAGGGCGGAATTACCCGCCTGATCGGAATCTTCCAGAGTCATACCGGGGTGGTGAAGATCGGCCCGATCCGCAGTATCCGCCCTTATCTGCTCGACATTGGCGAGAGTTACGGCGGTGTGACTGTGCATGCGGGAGGCAGTCCGGCGGCTTACGCCATTCTGCAGAAGGAGAAGAAGGAGGACATGGACGAGATCGGCCGTGCAGGTGCCTACTTCTGGCGGGACAAGGAGCGCAAAGCCCCGCATAATCTGTACAGCAATGCCGCCAAGCTGCGGGAAGGTGCAGGGAAGCTGGGATTTGCCGAAAGCGTGGAGGTTCCCGGTTTGCTTTTCACAGATCCGGATTATGCGCCTACTGAGGGAGAGCCCGCGCTGGAATTCAATGTAAGCTTCCTGCTGAAGAGCTATACGGTGGGGTATAAATATAATGCTGAGCAGCGCACCTATATCCGCTGGGTGAACGGCAAACCGCATCTGGATCTGAATAATAACAGTCCGGTGGCAGCGGCGAACGTAATCGTAATGGGCTCTGACCATAAGGTGCTCGATGAAGTCGGCAGGCTGCAGGTGGATGTGGAGCTGGGCGGGGAAGCGCTGCTGTTTCAGCGCGGAGTAGCGATTCCCGGCAAATGGTCGCGCAGGCCCGGGGACATCATTCGGTTCGTGAAAGAAGACGGCAAGGAAGCGCTGATGTACCCCGGCATAACGCATATTCTGATTGTACCGAACAGCCCATCCTTCGGCAGCCATGTCGATTATGCGCTGGCACCTAGTCCCACCTGATAAGCGCCGGATAATTAACCGTTCATATGATTATTTTCGCAATTACAGGGAATTGTTATTATAGTGTAAAAAAGTTCGGTTTTTTACTTCTATCCATTCTATTGATATGATAAGATAACAAGGGTTGTCATTCATTTTCATGCTGTTTACATTTGGGTGGCTTCACGTTTTCACGGCAATTTTATGTAAAGGGGTTTAAAGCTAATGAAGTTGAGAAAAAAGGATATATTCTTTGAGACGCTGGAAAACATGGCCGATACCATTGTTCAGGCGGCAGATTACTTCGCTCAGAATATTTCAACTCTCCAGGACAATGTTGAGAATTTCGCCGGGGTGATGAAGAAATACGAATCCCAGTGCGATACCTACACGCACACCGTCATCAAGGAACTGAACAAAACTTTTATTACGCCGCTGGAACGTGATGACATCATGGACCTGATCACAAGCATGGATGATGTTATTGATGGTCTGGAGGCTTCTGCCTCGCGTTTCTATATGTATAACCTGCTGGACGCGGATGAGTATATCGTCCAGTTCGCGGAAATTCTGCGCCAAAGTGCGTATGAAATCCAAAAAGCGGTTCATTTGCTCTCCCAGAAGAAGCTGCTGGCGATCCGTGAATACACGATCCGTCTGAATGATCTGGAGAACCAAGGCGATGAAGTGCTTCGTATCTGTACGAAGGCCCTGTTCGAAACTGTAAAAGACCCGATTGAGCTGATTAAGCGCAAAGAATTGTACGAGCGGTTGGAGACGACCACGGATAAATGTGAAGACGTAGCCAACATGCTGGAATCGATCATCATGCGCAATTCATAAGGGGCTCTGAAATATGGATACATCTATATATGTACTAGGTTTTGTTATATTTCTTGCGCTGGCGTTTGACTTTATCAATGGTTTCCATGATACGGCCAACGCAATCGCTACCTCAGTCTCTACACGCGCGCTGAAGCCGCGTACAGCCATTATGATGGCAGCAAGTATGAACTTTATCGGTGCGCTGATGTTTGAAGGCGTAGCGAAGAAGATCGGCGGCAGCATTGCTGACCCGGCACTCCTGGATAACGGGATAGATATTCTTATTGCGACGCTCATTGCGGCGATTATCTGGAATCTGGTAACCTGGTGGCTCGGGATTCCATCGTCGTCCTCCCACGCGCTTATCGGAGCTTTGGCCGGAGCGGTATATGTAGGTGCAGGTTCGGAGAATGTGAAATGGCATGGGTTCATTGAGATTGTGGAGGGGCTGATCTTCTCCCCGCTGATCGCTTTTGCCATCGGTTATGTTGTGATGATGATTCTAAAGTGGATCTTTGCAAAGCGCAGTCCGCATACCGTGAACAAGGGTTTCCGTTCCATGCAGATCATTACGGCGGCGCTCCAATCCTTCACACATGGTACGAATGACGCCCAGAAGGCGATGGGGATTATCACCTTTGCCCTCGTTACGTCAGGACGGCTCGACACTATGCATGTACCACTCTGGGTTAAGATCGCAGCGGCAACATCCATGGCGCTCGGAACGTCCATCGGCGGCTGGAAGATCATTAAGACCATGGGTACCAAGATTTTCAAAATTGAGCCGATTAACGGCTTCGCAGCAGATATTTCGGCCGCGTCCGTTATCTTCACAGCTACACTGCTTCATCTGCCGGTAAGTACGACACATGCCATTACCTCTGCAATCCTCGGGGTAGGCTCAGCTAAACGCTTCTCCGCCGTGAAATGGGGAGTAGCCGGACGTATCGTGGTGACCTGGTTTATTACCATTCCGATCAGCGCAGTGCTGGCGGGAGTAATCTTCAAACTCTTTTTCTAGATTTGAATTGAATAGATTGCCCGTACAAGATGTCGCGGAAGCCATGAATGGCTGCGGACATCTTTTTTTGTGTTTCCAGCTTTTCTTGAGTTTGCGGGGAGTATCTTGGTTTTTCAAGAGAGGAATGTCACAATAAGTTACAGCGAACTGATAAAAAACATTAATAGGCGTAAAAAGAAAATGAAATACGTCACATTTAGAAAAGAAAATGACATGGGTGATTAAAGGTTTTCGTAGTTTTTTGTAGTTTTCGGTAGTCTTTAAAGTAAGGTGTGTTTTAAGTGTTACCATAGCTGACAAACACATAATGATATACAAAGGAGGCCCTGTCGTTGATCGACTTTCATCAGGTAGACAAACATTACGGACATTTCCATGTACTGAAAGCCATTGACCTGCATGTTCAGGAAGGGGAAGTGGTTGTCGTAGTCGGTCCTTCCGGCTCCGGCAAGAGCACTATGCTGCGCTGCATTAACCGACTGGAGGCTATTACGAGCGGCGGACTGACCGTTGACGGTATAACTGTAAATGAACGCAAGACAGATATCAACAAGCTGCGCAAAGAGATCGGAATGGTCTTCCAGCATTTCAATCTGTACCCGCATAAAAAAGTGATCGATAATATCACACTCGCGCCGATTAAGGTGCTCGGGCTAAGCAAAGCGGAAGCCGAGAAGACGGCGATGTATTATCTGGAAAAGGTCGGGATTGCCGATAAAGCACAGTCCTATCCTTCACAGCTGTCCGGCGGACAGCAGCAGCGTGTGGCGATTGCCCGGGGGCTGGCGATGAAGCCGAAGATTATGTTGTTCGATGAGCCGACCTCGGCGCTTGACCCGGAAATGGTCGGGGAAGTACTCGATGTTATGCGGACTCTGGCCCGCGAGGGCATGACGATGGTTGTCGTTACCCATGAGATGGGCTTCGCCCGCGAGGTGGCCGACCGGGTAATCTTCATGGATCAGGGACAGATCGTGGAAGAAGCGGAGCCGGAGCAATTCTTCGCCAGTCCGCGTGAAGACCGGACACGAACGTTTCTCAGCCGTGTATTAAGTCATTAAACAAATATATAGGATTCAGGGGAGGAACAGAAATGAAAATGTCCAAAAGCTTCAAAATGTTAAGTGTACTGATGATTGCGGCTATGCTCGTGATTGCCGGCTGCGGCAACAACAATGCCAAGAACAATGCCGGAGGAAATGACGCTGCTGCAGGAACGGCTACTGACTCTGAGGCGATTGCCAAGATCAAGGAACGCGGCAAGCTGCTCGTAGGCGTGAAGTACGACACCCGCCTGTTCGGTCTGAAGGACCCTGCATCCGGCAACGTAGAGGGCTTCGACATTGATATCTCCAAAGCCATCGCCAAAAAAATTCTGGGTGACGAGAACGCGATCGAGCTGAAGGAAGTAACCTCCAAGACACGTATTCCGATGCTGAATAACGGCGAAATCGATATGGTTGTAGCTACAATGACCATCACTGAGGAACGCAAGAAGGAAGTTGATTTCTCCGACGTCTATTTCCAGGCAGGCCAATCCCTGCTGGTGAAGAAGGGCAGCCCGATTACCGGACTGGATGACGTAACGAAGGATACGAAGATCCTGGGCTCCAAGGGCGCAACCTCCATTAAGAATATCAAAGAAAAAGTGCCGGGTGTAACCGTGCTTGAATTCGATAACTATCAGGATGCATTCAGCGCCCTGAAGGCCGGCCAAGGCGATGCACTGACTACAGATGATGCGATTCTGTACGGTATGGCTTCGCAGGACCCGGGCTATGAAGTTGTAGGCGAGCCGTTCACCGATGAGCCTTACGGCATTGCAGTACAAAAGGGCAACACCGATGTAGTTAAAGCCGTGAATGATACACTGGCTGAACTGAAAGCAAACGGTGAGTATGATGCCATTTATACGAAATGGATTGGTAAAGCTCCAGCGAAATAAGCATGTTCTAAGCTTCAGCTTACTTAACAACCTGCCTTATATTACTCGCAGAAACGGATGCCATCCCATGAGGATGGCACTGCCGTTTCTACTTGTTTATAGGAAGGATTCCTATGTGGGGCAAGAATGAACTCATCTTTGGGCAAAGGCAGGTGAAATCTATGGAATTTTCAATATTAACGAATTATTTCGGGCTGTATATGGAAGGGTTCTACGGCACCGTGCTGTCCAGTGTATTGGCCCTGATCGGCAGTTTCCTGATCGGAGCGGTAATTGCGGTCTTCCGCATTACTACCGTGAGAGCGCTGCGCTGGTTCGGAACGGCGTATGTGGAGTTCATCCGCAATATCCCGCTGCTGCTTGTAGTGTACATCTTCTATTATGGACCTTCTGCTCTGGGCTTTACGCTGGACGGCTTCAAGGCAGGAACGATCGGACTTGCGGTATACACCTCGGCCTTCATCGCCGAAGCGATCCGCGCCGGAATCATGGCTGTTCCCAAGGGACAAATGGAAGCCTCGCGTTCATCCGGCCTAAGCTACATACAGACGATGCTGCATATCATTCTGCCGCAGGCGATCAAGCTGGTTATCCCGCCGCTCGGCAACCAGTTCATCAACCTGATCAAGAACTCCTCGGTGTTGACTCTGGTAGCCGGCCTTGATCTGATGTATTTCGCGGACAGTATCTCAACAGAGACTTACCGTACCTTCGACACCTACATCTTCGTGGCGTTGTTCTATCTGGTACTTACCCTTCCGCTCAGCTACGGCGTACGCGTGTGGGAACGCAGACTACAGCGCAAATATTAAGAAGCCACTCAAAGCATAAAGGAGGGATATCATGGATTTTATTGGTGCATACTCCGCCGATAATTTGAAGTTTTTGCTGGACGGACTGTATATTACGCTGATCGTTGCCTTTGTATCGATCATTCTGAGTTTTGTCATTGGCTGTATTATTGGAGTCATCCGCTATTCGGAAGTACCGGTATTGTCTCCGGTAATGTTCTACCTGGTCGAGGTGATCCGTAATCTGCCGCTGCTGCTGATCATATTCTTCATCCGCTTCGCTTTGCCGGAGGTAGGGATTAAGCTCGGACTGATTACGGCGGCAATTGCTGCACTAACGATATTCGAGGCGGCGATGATCGCTGAGATTGTCCGAGGCGGGTTGACGTCCATTGATAAAGGGCAGATTGAGGCTGCACGTTCCTCCGGTCTCAGCAATTTTCAGACTCTGTGGCATATCGTGCTCCCCCAGGGACTGCGGCGGATGGTTCCGCCACTGGTCAGCCAGTTCATTTCGCTGCTGAAGGATACCTCGCTCGCGGTAGTCATTTCATTGCCGGAGCTGATGCACAATGCGAATATCGTAATCGGGCACAGCTATGGCTACGCGATACCGACGCTGGCGCTCGTGGCGCTGATCTATTTCACCGTAAACTTCCTGCTGTCGATGCTCTCCAGAAGACTTGAGAACAAAACAGCATAAATCGAGCGGGACCGGGGCAAAGCCGTATAAAATAAAGTGCGGGTATGATACTATAGTTGTCAACATCTCTAGGCAGGAGCAGTGGCGATGGGACAATCTATTCTGAGAATGAGAGTTGCACAGATTCTGCTGGTAGCGGTCGTTACCGCTGTGGCCGGTGAATTCAAAATAAATCCGTTTGATGGCGACATCTTCCGGATCGCAATGGGCAGCAGCGCTTTTCTGCTGTTTTTGCTTTTAATGAGGCAGTTGCCGTATATCAGTACAGGCATTGCTACGGGTGTGGTCGTCCTGCTGTTCCGGACAGCAATGGATGCAGTAGAAGGAAGCGGACTGACGTTTGAGCAGAGCCTGAACAGTCATTTCTCCGCGATGGTCTATTATATTGTGTTCGCCTTGCTGATGCATGCCATCAAAAGCCGGCTGGATACCTTCCATCCGCTGGTGCTGGGCGCTGTTGCCGCGGTAATCGATCTCTTGTCGAATGAAATGGAGCTGCTGACGCGGCTGATTGTGCTGGATTCGGCCTCCTTCCGGCTGAACGAGTGGACTTATCTGATGGCGATTGCTGTCCTGCGTACGTATTTCACAACCGGGGTATACAGTAGTATCTCGGTCAGCCAGATGCGGATCAGAGCGCGTGAGCAGAATGAGCGGATTGAGCAGATGCTCGGATTCGGCTCCGGCCTGTACGGCGAAGTATTCTATCTGAAGAAATCCATCGGAACACTGGAGAATGTGACGCTAAACAGCTTCGAGCTGTACCGCAATCTGAAGGCAGGGGAAGGACCGGAGCCGTATAGCCGGCAGGTGCTGGATATCACCCAGCAGATCCATGAGGTGAAGAAGGATTCCCAGCGGATTCTGGCCGGGCTTGTGAAGCTGGTGGAGCGCGAGGTCACCGGTGATATGCAGTTATCGGGAATTCTGCGGTTCACGGTCAAGAGCAATGCCAAATACGCCGAAATGCTGGGCAAGCAGATCAATTTTCATATTCATATTACCTCCGATTACACAACCGACAGTTATATTCCTCTGCTGACTCTGCTTAACAACCTCACTGCCAATGCGGTGGAAGTCATCAAACGTAAAGGCAGCATCAACCTGGATGCTTATGAGAAAGACGGCATGACCATTTTTACAGTGACCGATAGCGGAGCAGGGATTCATAAGCGCGACCTGGAGCTGTTGTTCGAGCCGGGTTTTACTACGAAATTTGATGAAGAGGGAATCGCCGCTACGGGGATTGGACTCTCTCATGTACGGGATATAGTGAATATGTTCGAGGGAACGATTACCGTTCAGCCGGTGTCGCATGCCGGAGGGGCCATGTTCCAGATTATTGTGCCGAGTGCAAAGCTGCGGAAGGAGGAATAGAGAATGCCGCTTTCTTTCTGTATTGTAGATGACGACGCGTCGGCAAGAAGAATGCTGCAGCATATTATTGAGGATAGCGGACTTGGCGAAGTGGTGGGTACGGCGGAGTGCGGGCAGGAGGGGGTAGCCCTGATCCTGAGTGAGACGCCGGATATTGTACTTATGGATCTGCTGATGCCGGACCAGGATGGTATTGAGACTATCATTTCCCTCCAGGCACAGGGCTGCCGGTCCAAATTCGTGATGATCTCACAGATTGAGAATGGAGATATGGTCAGCCGCGCATACAAAAGCGGGATTGAATTCTTCATCCGTAAGCCGATCAACAAGATTGAAGTCGAATCTGTGCTGTACAAGGTGAATGAACGTTATGCGATGGGCCGTTATCTGGATGAGATCAAGCTGACGCTCGGCAAGCTGGAGGGGCTGCAGTTCGGAATGCCGCAGATGCCGTCCGGCAAACGTTCCGTCAAGGAGATTATCCAGCCGATTCTGATGAATATGGGAATGATCTCGGAGAACGGCAGCCGGGATATTATCACGATCATGGAGCTGGCGGTGGCGGGGGGGAACAGCGGGAGCCTTCCGCCGCTCAAGGAATTGTATGAAATGGCAGCCGCTACATATAAACCGGTGCCAGCCGATGCTGCCAAGGAAGTCAAAGCGATTGAACAGCGTCTGCGCCGGGCGCTGGCGGCCGGACTGGCGAACCTGGCTTCCATCGGTCTGACGGATTACGGCAATCCGAAGTTCGAGCATTATGCGCCGCTGTATTTCGACTTTGAAGAAGTGCGCCTGAAGATGAAAGAGATTGAACAGGGGCGCGACACCGGCAAGGTGAAGGTGAACATTAAGAAGTTCCTGCAGGTGCTTCATCTGGAGGTACTGGAGGGTATGGGCCGCTAGAGCGGGATTGATTCGGAAAATGAAGCAAAGAATAAACCTCCGGAACCGCTGCCAGCGGACTGGCGGTTATTTTTTTGAGATAACAGGAGTCCGGGCGGATACAGAGGTTTCATAATAGTAGGCCTCATGCGTTACAATAGTAGCAGGCCGACAGGCAACGGGCTGTTGCAAGGCGGATAGCAGGATAAGGTGGAGGACTCATATATGATACGAACGCTTGCGGTAACGCATAAGGGCGAGGTGCTGACTGACCTGCCGCTTCAGAGTATAGTGCTGGATAACTATGCCTGGATTTGGGTGGATTTTGCCATGCCTACTGAAGAAGAGACATTGCTGCTGGACACTTATTTTCATTTTCACCCGCTGGCCATTGAAGACTGTATGCATGTGCTGCAGCGTCCGAAGCTGGATTACTACGAGGATGTGCAGTTCTTCGTGCTGCATGCGCTTAATGAGCGTACGCTGGAGGCGGAAGAGGTTGACCTTTTTCTCAGCAAAAAATTTCTCGTCTCCTACCATCACCAGAATAAATCGGAAATGGAGGAAGCGTGGCAGATGGTCCAAGCTGAAATTCATAGCCGTAAGGGCTGGTCGGGCGGGCCGATGGCTGCTGCTTACACGGTAATGGACAAGCTGGTCGACAGGTATTTCCCGTCGCTGTACACCCTGGAGGATGAACTGGCAGATCTGGAGAGCAAGAGCGATAGTGAATCGGTGGAAGAGCTGATGAGTCAGGTGTTCAACGTGCGCGGAAGACTGCTCAAGCTGCGCCGGACGATCGTGCCGATGCGTGATCTGATGTACCGGATCGTCAACTCGCAGCATGTGCAGAGCAACGGGGAAGAACGGATCTACTTCGGTGATATTTATGACCATCTGCTGAAGCTGACCGACATGATTGAAGTTGACCGGGAAATGACCGCCGATCTGCGTGACAGCTACATCTCGCTCAACTCCAACCGGATGAATTCCATTATGAAGACACTGACAGTGATTACTACCGTATTTATGCCGCTGACGCTGATCGCCGGAATCTACGGGATGAACTTCAGGGTGATGCCGGAGCTGGACTGGGATTATGGTTATTTCGCGGTGCTGGTGCTGATGCTGGTGCTGGGAGTAGGGATGTTCAGGTGGTTCCGGCGGAGCGGCTGGTTTAAGTGAACCTGTGCTGAGATCTGGACAAGCACCGGCGATAGACAAGAATGATTGTGGCTGACGGCGCATGGGTATTCATGGAATACAGCAATCCGGCAGCAGAGAGAAAAGGCGTGTTAAACGCCGCCGCTTAAGGACGGCGGCGCTTAACAGAGGAAGGGGCCCCGGTTTTGCGGCTCTTGGAGGTATTTTTGCGGCGCTGCGTGGTTGGGCGTCTTTTTTTGCGCCGTTTGGGGGTATACAGTGCCGCATCTTCTTCCGCCGCAAGTGCTCCCGCTGAGCTTCCCTTGCCTTTGCCGAATCCGCCCATCACCAGCTTCACCATCGGAGCCATCTGTGAAAAGCCCTGCATGACCTTCTGTACCTTGCCCATGGAGTTGACAATCCCGTCAATTCCGCCCATCCGGTCGACAATTCCCTTGATCTGCTCCATATTCGCGAGACTCCCGAGGTTGCCGAGGCCGCCCAGCAGACCGCCGGCCTTCGCAGTAGCAGCTTCGGCAGCGGGTACAGCAAGTGCGGTATCGGCAGCTTCAGCACCGAAGGCAGGCAGTATTCCGGGTTCTCCGGGAAGCGGGACAGGCGCATAGGAAGAGAGGCCCGGATAGGGCGACGGATTGTACGGTTCAGCCAGAGAACGCCCTCCCCTGCGGGAATGATTATAGTAATGCTCAGGCATAATATCACATTCCTTCGTTAGTGGTTTGCTATACTGTATGTCATGGGCGAACATACGGTATAGACGAATGCCCGGGTAACCGGGATACTAGCGGAAAAGGGCGAATGCCTACAAGGACCCTCCGGAAGTGAAGAAACCGTGTCCATGCTTGATTTCGTGAGGTTTTGTAGTACTATAGTTAAGGCGGTAAAACCTAGGAATCAGAGGAAGAAGGCCGTAAGCCCCATTAGTGGTGTGCGCCCGGGGTGGACGTTTGTCCATCATTTTCGTTCTTTACAGCGTGAAACCGTTAATGCTTGAAAAATGTGCTCCAGTGCAATATAGTAGAGGCAAGATAGTCACATTAAGTTTATGCTTCAGAGTATCCAATTTGTACGAAGCCTAATCAGTGATGCTAATGCTGACCAAACTTTTAGGGGATGATTAACGATGCAGCTTAAGAAGCTAAACGATAAAAGTATCGATCAATTATTTGAGGCTATTCTAACATTGAAAAATATGGAAGAATGTTATGTGTTCTTTGATGATTTGTGCACGGTGAACGAAATTCAATCGCTCTCGCAGCGCCTTGAAGTCGCGCGGATGCTGGGCAAAGGGTCTACATACAATCAAATTGAAGCAGAAACAGGTGCCAGCACAGCAACAATCTCCCGTGTGAAGCGCTGCCTGAACTACGGTAATGACGGCTACAAGCTTACGCTGGAACGTCTGGGACGATAATTGATGCAGCCGGGTGTGCTGATGATCAGTCACGGCTCCCGCGATAAGACCTGGGTGTCGATCGTAGAGGAAGCCGTGAGTCATTTATCGTTGGGGGAAGAGATTCCCGTGGCGGTATCTTTCCTCGAGCTGGTAGAAGGACGATTGATTCAGGACGGTATAGACGAGCTGGAACATGCAGGGGTCACAGATATTATTGTGATCCCCTTGTTTGTGTCCTCCGGCAGTACGCATATCGATGAGATAGAGTATGCACTGGGCGCTAAGCCGGTTCCGGAACGGGAGACGGATCTGGAGCGGTTCCGGGTTACAGCGCAGATCCACTTCGGCTATCCCGTCGACGACGATCCGGACATTGCGCTGATGATCTGGGATAAGCTCCGGGAACTCTCGAAGAATCCGGAGCGGGAGACCCTGCTGCTCGTCGGACACGGCAGCAGGCATGAGGGCTTCCGGCAGCGCTGGGAGCAGGGGATCTCCTCACTCGCGGCGCGGGTACGGGAAATAAGCGGGCTGGCTGCGGCCGATTACGGGCTGCTGAACCCGGACAGCGTAAGAAGCAAAGTGGAGTATTGGCAGGAGCAGGGCCATGATGTACTGGTGGCTCCGCTCTTTTTAAGTGAGGGGTATTTCACCAAGGTTGTTATTCCGCAGCGGCTGGAAGGGCTCGAATATGCCTACTCCGGCCAGACCCTGCTGCCGCATCCGCTGCTGCCGCGCTGGATTGAACGGCAGGTCGAGGCGGCGCTGCAGCGTCTGCGGGGCCGGGGTTAGAAAATAACAAAAAATCAAGAAATCTGGGGGCGGGCAGCGGCCGGAAGTCCAAATATTCACCGTAGTGACGATTGAGCTTTAGTTAGTATCTTAAGTTCAGCTTATATAGGAAAAATAGAATGCGTCCAGTATTTATTTTGGCAGCCGCCGCATACATATATCTATACTTTCTGACGGGCTAAGGAGTCTTCAGCGCTGCGCGGGAGTATAAATATAATCCTCTAAAGCTCCCTGACATTGCTTGTGGGGTCCTGAATTGGGTATAATCAGTAAGGTTATCCATTATATAAACAGGTGGCGTTCCGGTAATGAAAACTGCGAGATTGATTTATAATCCCACTTCTGGTCGGGAAGAAATGAAAAGAAGACTCGCCGATATTTTAGACCGGCTGGATGTTGGCGGCATTGAAGCCTCCTGTCATGCAACAACCGGAGAGGGCGATGCCACAGCAGCCGCAGCTGAGGCTGTAGAGCGCGGTACGTATGATCTGATCATAGCTGCCGGAGGCGACGGTACGCTCAATGAAGTAATCAACGGGATGGCTGAGAAGCCTAACCTTCCCCCCCTCGGCTTATTACCGCTCGGGACTACCAACGATTTTGCCAGGGCCATGGGCATTCCGAAGAATTGGGAGGATTCCTGTGACCTGATTCTGCGCCAGGAGTCGCGCCTGATTGACCTCGGCAAAGCCAATGACCGTTATTTCATTAATATAGCCGGCGGCGGCCAGCTGACGGAGCTTACCTATGAGGTTCCCAGTAAGCTGAAGACCATGATGGGCCAGCTTGCCTATTACCTGAAGGGTATTGAGAAGATGGCCAGCCTTGCTCCGCAGGAGCTGTACATCCGCGCGAACGGCCAAGAGATGATCCATGACGAGTTCATGCTCTTCCTGATCGCCAATACGAACTCCGTCGGCGGCTTCGAGAAGCTGGCTCCGGGTGCCAGAATCGATGACGGTCTGCTCGACGTAATTGCCGTCAAGAAATGCAACCTGGCCGAATTCATCCGGCTGGTCCGGCTTACGATCCGCGGGGATCATCTGAATGACAAGAAGGTTATCCATTTCCGCACGGATGCGATGGAGGTTACCTCCCCAGGCCACGTCCAGCTTAATCTGGACGGCGAACTCGGCGGCACGCTGCCGGGCAATTTCAGTATTCTGCCTCATCATCTGCGGATCTTCGCGCAGAATAATTAGATTTAGCGGAATCCGGCAGCAGGGATATCCGGTTAAGCTCATTGATCGGAAGGAGCTGACTGTCGGGAGAGGCCGCCAGCCGGTAACGGACTGAGAGGCTCTTATTTCCGCCAGAAGACACTTTTACGCATGCTAACGGACTCCAGCGCCTTTATGTGTGGTCTATCACCTCAGAAATGCCTGCTGGGGAGGGAATAAGCGCGGTACGGTCCGTTAGCACGGCTGAAACGTACCTTTTTGAGTAAATAACGGCTTTAAGGTCCGTAAGGATCACGAGGATTGTCATTACGAACCTGAAGTCATGTCATGGATGTACGGCTCATATAGGCTCCTAATCTCCAAGCTTAGCGGCGCTGGGCTGGAGTTTTTTGTTTAAAGAGCTTAAACGGGATGATTCGGATAAATGAATGAGCTATTATTAAGGTTAACAAGATTAATAGTGAAGATAATGAAAGAAGTGAACCTATACACATGAGTAAACACCGCAGCGGGCGCAGCGCAAGCCGCCGGGAACAAGGGCCGGCTTCTGTCGCCGGACTGCCAGTGAATAAGAATGATGAGGTCCTGCTCGATATTATTGGGATGACCCATGAAGGTGAAGGGGTAGGCCGTGTAGAGGGCTTTACCCTTTTTGTGCAGGGCGCTCTCCCCGGTGAGAAGGTCCGCGCCAGAGTGCTGAAGACCAAGAAGCAGTATGGCTACGCCAAGCTGATGGAACTTGTGCAGGCCAGCCCCGACCGTATAGGGCCGCCTTGCTCAATCTATGATCAATGCGGCGGCTGCCAGCTGCAGCATATGGACTATACCGCCCAGCTGGCGTGGAAACGGCAGCTGGTGGTGGACAACCTGCAGCGGATCGGGAAGCTGCAGGTGGCGGGTGCGGCGAGTAGAGGTACTGGCGCCGCTGGAGCGGAAGCAGCTTCCCCGGCTGAAGGCATTATTGTCCTGCCTACGCTCGGCATGGACGAGCCTTGGCGTTACCGCAACAAGGCCCAGGTGCCGATCGGTGTAACCGATGGCGGCCTGGTCGGCGGCTTCTACGCACGCGGCAGCCACCGGATCATCGACATGGAGACCTGTCTGATTCAGCATGAAGATAATGACAAGGTCGTCGCCACCGTGAAGAGCCTAGGCCGCGAGCTTGGCATTACCGCCTATGACGAAGAGACCGGCCGCGGACTGCTGCGCCACGTTGTGGTGAAGAAGGCCTTCCGCACCGGCCAGATGATGCTGGTGCTGGTAACCAATGGCCGGGATATCCCGCATCTGGATGCCTGGCTCGGCAGTATCCGTGAGCAGCTTCCTGAAGTGGCGAGCATCTGCCAGAACATTAACACCCAGAAGACCAACGTTATCTTCGGTAACGATACCCGCGTCTTATGGGGTAGCGATGTGATCTACGATTATATCGGAGATGTGCAATTTGCCATCTCAGCACGTTCCTTCTATCAGGTGAATCCGGTACAGACCGAGGTATTGTACGGCAGAACCCTGGACTACGCTGCGTTAACCGGCAGCGAGACCGTAATCGACGCCTACTGCGGCATCGGAACCATCTCGCTGTTCCTGGCGCAGCATGCTGACCAAGTGTACGGTGTGGAAATTGTGCCCGAAGCTATTGAAGACGCCCGTGCCAATGCCAAGCTTAACCACATGACCAATGTGAAGTTTGAAGTCGGCGCTTCAGAGGATGTCATCCCGGCCTGGAAAGAGCAGGGCATCACCCCGGACGTTATCGTTGTCGATCCGCCGCGCAAGGGCTGCGACCCTAGGTTATTAGAGACAATCCTGCTGATGAAGCCGGAGCGTGTGGTGTATGTATCATGCAACCCGTCCACCCTGGCCCGGGATTTGCGGGTGCTGGAGGATGGAGGGTACAGAACCGTGGAGGTCACTCCGGTGGATATGTTTCCGCATACGACACATATCGAATCAGTCGCTTTACTGGAGCTTAAATAGTACAGTGGAGGGAGTCCTTATGTATCAAGGTTTTTGCGATGATACAGACGCGTGGAAGTTAGTGGGACAGTGAGCCTGATTGTACATTGATGTGAAATTGATGTGAAAAACCTAAATAATCGCCAGTAAATAAATATAATTCGACATAAAAGAAAGTAAGAAGGCGCTCGGGAATTACTCCTGAAGCGTCTTTATTTTTGCGCTTTTTCCTTTTTTGGAAAACAGGGAGTCCAGCTTATCAGCTGCAGCCTGGTCCGCAGACTGGAGAGCATGGCCGTAAATATTCATCGTTGTGCTGATATTCCCGTGACCCAGCCGCTCCGATATGATCTTGGCATGAACGCCCTGGTTAATGAGCAGCGTGGCCGAGGTATGACGCAGATCGTGGAAGCGGATATAGCGCAGGTTGTTCTTCTGGATGAATTGCCGGAACCATAGGTAAGGGCGCTCATGATGGAAAGGGGATCCGTCTGAATGGCAGAACATGAAATGCCATTCCCGGCCTTCCCGATCCCTCCCGTTCCAGGCATCGCCCAGCTTGTCCCGCTCCTTCACCCTGTAGGCGTAGTAATCCCGCAACTCCTCCAGCACTGAAGCCGGCAGCGTAACCTTTCGTTTGGAGTTTTTGGTTTTCGGTTCCTTGACGATGATCTCACCCTTGAGGGCTTGGACAAGCGTTTGGGAAACATCAATTACCCCCGTCTTCCAGTCTACATGCTTCCACTCCAGTCCCAGCAGCTCGCCGCGCCGCATGCCGGTAGTCAGAGCCAAGGTAATCATCATGCGCCAGTGGAAGGGCTCCTTCTCAATCGCCTGAAGTAGCAACTTCACCTCTTGCTCATCATATGGAACAATCTCCTTGCTGGTGACCTTTGGTTTCTGAACAGCAGCCACAGGATTGCTCTTAATGATCTTCCATTCAACGGCGCGGGAGAAGATGTTCTTAAGAACACGGTGGTTGATCTGGACCGTACCAGAGGCCAGCCCTCCGCTTTTCTTATCGCCCCGTCCGCCGTCCTGGCTGAGCGATTCAAGGAAGTCCACAATATGGAGCGGCTTCACATCCTCCAGCTTCATGTGGCCGAAGGTTGGCAAGATCCTAGTTTTCAGGTGGGACTCATACGCTGTGAGGGTCTTATGCTCCAACTGCTTCACGGCGTATTTCGTCCGCCACTCCTCTACAAAAGCCGCAATGGTCATTTTCTGCGGAGCGATGTACTCCCCGGCCTGGACCTCCTCCCGGAACTTTGAATACTCCATGTCCAGGTGATCCTGTAGCCGCTTCTTCGTCTTGAGCAGTGATTCATCGGTTATGGTTATGGTCTTGGTGCGGCGGCCGTATTTGCCGTTGGCCAGGACGCCGGTATAGACGGTAAAGCACCAAGAGTTGTCGCCGCGCTTTTGAATGTTCGCCATTGTTGATGTGCTCCTTTCGATAAATGAAGGGGGTGGATTAATCCCACACCCTTAGTATTCGGCCAACCATTGCTCAAGGAATGCCCGCGTCTCTCGAGCTGGATAATACCACTTTCCTCCGACCTTGCGCTTCGGAAAGCGTGGATCGAAAAAGAATGTGTCCTGAATAGTATTCCAGCTCATACAGGTTCTCCTTCGCAATTCGGCCGAATCCCAAAAAACAAATTCAGCGTCAAATTCCTTAATTCTCTCCGCAATATGTTGACGGCATAGTTTAAGTAGCTCAGTCCTGTCGACGTTAACGGTTATGTCTATCATAAGGCTCTCACGCCCTTCTGAAGATTCTTTGATATGGGAAGATGTAAGAAATGCAAGTTTGGTTAAAGGGTTATGCAAGAATGTTATTCTTCGCCCGATTTTTTGGCAGGCTGCTGATATTCAGGAAAGAGGGCCTTCAGCATGTCCAGAACGCGCTGCCGATCCTCTTGTGTGAGCATGTGCCCGTTGTAGGTTGGCTCTTTGTGATTTAAAAGATGAGTCAATTCAGCTCTAGTATTCAACAATTCTTCAAGGTATTCTTCGCGTGAGGGAAAACCGAGCATATCGGAAACGAATAATTCGTCATATTCCTCTCCTGTAACTTTGTTCGTAAACCAGTCCTCATATTTTACATGCCCTGCAATAACCATGAGTTTTTGGAATGAAACATCTAAGGGCTCAGATAACTTCTTCAATACTTCGGGAGAAGGCAAGTCCCGCTTTCCGTTCTCCAGATTTGTAATGTAAGACGGTGATATATCGGCTAACTCAGCTAATTGGCGAACGGTATAGCTTTTGAAAGTTCTTTGTTTTTTAAGGAATATCCCAAATTCGTTATGATTCAATTAAATTACTCCTTTCAATATACTGTTACACACACTATATACCACTTTGTTATCTAAAGAAACATTTTTCTTTACTTGGTGCCTACAGAATGATATAGTATCTACAGACAACAAAGTATCTATAGATAACAAACGTGGAAGGAGTGGTAACCTATGAAAGCCATTATAAAAATGGAAAAGCTTACGGAGTTGATGTATCGGCGCGGCTTGACCCGGCGTCAACTTGCCAAGTCCGCAGGAATTGGCGAAGTGACCGCGCAGCAGGTTTGCAATGGGCAGCGTAACCCAAGCCCACCGGTAGCAAAGAAAATAGTTGATGCTCTCGGTGTAGAATTTGAGGATATTTTCGAGCTCACATCAGATCGCACGGATCAGGGGGCATAAAGTTGTGAAACTTTACGGTGTCCTGATAAACGGCCGTCTGTATGTCCGCACCAGGCAGGGGAATCTGATCGCACTGGAACTAATGGCGCAGACTTCTCCATTATGCAGCTTTGACAGGAAGTAAATCATTCATACCTGAGAGGAGGTCAATAGCTTTGAATGATCTAGATTACACGACCGCACCGCAGCGCAGGGAACTGGCACTTAAGTATTTCCCTCGAGGAATGGAACTCGACATGATCGCATTGCTGGATGAGGTAGAGCAGCTTCTGATTAAAGCCTATCATGCAGGAGTGCAAGAGTCAGAGAAGTTATCAGTGCAGGGGTGGAGCAATCAGTCAGCTGCTGGTTATACGATCATAGCTGCGGAGGGTGAGGGGTTCACTGAGGGGCAGATTCAAGCACTGGTGAACAGACTTCATAACCGCTTCGACATGGTCACTCTGGAAGAGGCGGCGGCTCATTATCGTAAGTCGCCATATTGAGGGGGAGTTCGTAGGAGGCGTTGTCAATGGACGTATGGACAGTAGAAAATACAAATCGTCTTAACGCAGCTTCCTTGGCCGGGACGCGTTAAGACGATCATTATTACAAAACTATGGGTGCTATTGGCGTCAATTATACCTTCATACTTCTTTGATGGTCAAGAGCGAGGCCCGATCTCAGGAGGAATCACCATGTCAACCATCTTACCAAAAACAGAATCGAAGGCGGAGTTTCTGACTTCCAGCTTCACAAGAATTATTGCAAATGGAAAACTGCCTGCACTGTTCAACCTTGTTATGGCTGAAGGCCGGCGCATTCTGGATGATGACAATTACGAGTCTGTTGATGAGAAGCGGAATCTTCTGAATACCACATTGGGTGAAACGAAACAGGCTTTGAGCATTGCCGTCAAACGCACGATCCGCTGCTGTGGCTTTCCGCTGGAGGTCCGGGGAGGATATGACCGCAAGACGGGCCATCATTCGTTGCTGGTCCGCTGCAATCATTGTGGCTATTCATTGTATGTGGAAGAGCAGAGAGAGCCTAGATACGTTCCTGGGAGGTTCAAACGTCAAGCTGCATTTGCGCCGAAGAGGACAGCGCCAGCTGCTATCACGCTGCGCAGGGCCCGGGAGCGGGCGGGGTACACCGAAGTGGCAGCGGCCAAACTGCTTGGAATCAAAACTAAGAGGCTGCGGGAGCTGGAACTGGACTGCAGTAAGACCCGCCTCAATCTGGCAGAGAGATTTTGTGAATTATATCGCTGCTTCTCACTGGATCAGATTCATTGGGGCCGGGAGGAAGCATACAAGCAGAAAGGAGAAGTGAGCCATGCATGAAACTCAGCAGGCACCAGTGCATCGCCGGACGCTTACAGTTTCTGAAGTTGCAGAAATGATAGGGGTATCATCAACTTCGATATATCAATCTTGCAGGGAAGGAGCCATGCCGCATCTTCGTGTAAGGTCCCGGATTTTATTTCATCGTGAGGTCATTGAAGAATGGATGAAAAATGGAGGGATGGCATGAACGAACAACAGCGTAAAGCCTTAGTTGAAATGACGTTACTGACCAGCTGGAAGTATTCGATTTTAAACGAAGCAATGTCCCTCTTGACTGATCAGAGCTATACGCGTGAACAAGCCGGCCAGAAGCTGCTGGAAGTCGTAGCTGATATGGGAGATAGTGAGCAGGCTTGCTTATCCTCTGTGATTGATGCTCGGCTTGTGAAAGATTATTAAGTGCTGGAAGGAGCTGAAGCGATTGAAGACAGTAAAGTTTTCACTCATAAATCTGCAAGGCGAAATCATAAATAACTGGTCGGTTCCCTACGCCCGCCGCCACGCTGCACTTGATGTGGCAATGGACCGGGCAGAGGAAGAAGGACATGCAGGAGTGCTATGGGCAGTCTTCAATAACGGGAAAACACGGGATTTCGCATTTGATTCGCATGACCCACGGGCAATTTCGATATTCGCTGCTCAATTGCAGCCATTCATGACCAAGCGGGGGACGTTTGATATTGATCGCTTCTTGCGGCAGCAGAAGAAAGAAGGTGCGGCGAATGCAGAAGCGGGACGCGGCCGGGCAAGGTACCATGCCAGTCATTCATGAAGCGGAGCTGCCGATAAGCTTCGGGCGAAATGCAACAGATGCCAACTGGAAAGTAGAGTATTTGAAATGGCCGGATTTTGTAGACCGTCTACGCGTAGCTCGTCGCACTAACGAAACGATGAAACAATACGACAAGCTGAGCCGCGAAGAGAAAGGGGCCGTCAAAAACGGTCCAGCTTTTGTCGGCGGCTTGGTCAAGAGTGGCCGGCGTCGCAAGGAAAACGTGGATGTACGGAGCCTGATTACTCTGGATGTAGATGCTCCGGCCGAACATTTCCTTTTGACGGTGGATCTGATGATTGGTGGCTATGCGTACGTGGTTTACTCCACGCATAGCCACCGTCACGGAAAGCCCAAGTACCGATTGATCATTTTGATGGATAGAGAAATGACGCCGGACGAATGCTCGGCAGTTTCGAGAATGATCGCGTCATTTATCGGAATGGACCATTTTGACAAGACCACTTTTGATGTCAATCGACTGATGTACTTACCATCTTGCTCAAAAGATGCAGAGCCCTTATTCGTGGAATCGGAGGGGGCTGCATTTGGAGTTAATCACGTACTAGGGATGTACAAAGCAGATTGGGCAGATCCTGCCAACTGGCCAAAACACCCCAGCGAGACGCCCTCCCGCTTCACTGGTCGGCAGCCGCAGGATCCTAGAGCCAAACGAGGTATCGTTGGGCAGTTCTGCCGGGTCTACTCCATCGAAGCTGCAATTAATGAGTTCCTGTCTGAAATATATGTAACGGGCAGCATGACAAACCGCTTCACCTATACACAGGGCAGCAGCGGAAACGGGTTGGAGGTGTTTCCGGATCAGGAGCTGGTGTACTCGCATCAAGATAGCGATCCGGTGGCTGATGGTCATAGTCATAATGCTTTTGATCTTGTCCGGATCCACCTCTTCGGCCATTTGGACGAGGATGCCCCTGAAGGGCAGGAGGTAGATCAGAAGCCCAGTCATTTAGAAATGGTTAAGTTTGCGCATGGTCTGGATGAGATTCAGCGATTAATCCAAGAAGAGGCTACAGCTGAGATTCAGGAAGCCTTCGGCAGTGATCCTGATTTTGATTATGAGACTGACGCAGAGACGGCAATAGACTTAGCCGGCATTAAGATTCCGCTAGGCTTTGAGGTCATTGCCGGCAAGCTATTTGAAGTCAAGCCTCTGAAAAGCGGTGAGGTGCGGAAGGCTGGTGTTTGTGAATGCCTGGTTGCCGTCACTGGTCGCTACACGAACCTGACAGATCACACGCAGGGGCTAGAGGTCTCATGGGTGAGCAACAGGGGGACGAAATCTGTTTCAGATACCCGTAGCACTTTCGCCGATTCTAAGAAACTCATTAATCTATCGGACTATGGGCTGCCGGTTCATTCGGAGAACGCCCGGAAGTTGGCAGCCTATATCAGCCGCTTCGAGTCGGAAAATGCAGACCGGTTGGCTACAAGGAAGGTAAGCAATCAGCTCGGATGGATTGGTGGCGGGTTCCTGCTTGGCGAACGCTTCATTGGCGAAGGGGACATTCAGTTCATGCCGAAAGATGCAGGGGATGGTCAAACAGCACGAGGCTTTCATATCAAGGGAGAGCTGAAAGGAACGCTGCTGGCATTGGAGCGGATCAAGCCTTTCCCCGCGGTTAAAATGGCAGTCTATGCCGCGCTGTCGGCGCCGCTGCTGAGTCTTTGGGGCGAGAGCCCTTATATATTCGAGCTGGCAGGCAGCACATCCAGAGGGAAGACCACGGCGTTGAGAATCGCAGCCAGTCTTTTCGGAAGTCCGGATGAAACCAAGCCGGGAATCTTCCGGCAGTGGAATATGACAAAGGTAGCCATTGAGCGGTATGCGTCAACTATGAATCACCTGCCGCTCTTCCTGGACGATACGAAGAAGACGGACGAGCGAACAGCGCGACCAATCGTATACCAGTTCAGCAGCGGGCAGGGGAAGGGCAGAGGATCACTGAAAGGTACTCAGGTAAGCGCTGGCTGGCAGACCGTGATGCTCTCAACCGGTGAGCAGAGAGTTACAAGCTTCGCCAAAGACGGCGGCAGCGTGGGCCGTGTGCTGTCTCTGGAGGGATCACCATTTATCACGGCAGATATTGAAGCTGCCCGGCTGGTCCAGGAACTGAACAAGTTGGTAGGCGAGAACTACGGTCATATGGCGGAGCCGTGGATTCGCTTCTTGCTGACAGCTGATATGACCTACTGGAAGAAGCAGTTCGGCGATGCTTGCGAACGGTATCTGCAGATCAGCCGAACTGCAGGAGAAGTGGCCATGCGGTTGTCGCGGATCATGGCGCTGGTTGATGTGACTGGGCAGATGTTCGATGCCTGCTTTGGCCAGGGGCTATATGCTGCAGGTGATCTAGAGAAATCGTGGATGGATGTTACCGGGGGCTCTCCGGAGCTGGATCGAGCTGAGGAAGCACTCGAGTCTGTGATGAGCTGGGTGACCACAAATAATAGGCAATTTATTATTAATGGGGGCGGGCAGCCGTTCCAGGGGAGGCTGTTCGGTGAGATTAAAGAAGATGAACTTTTTGTGATTGATGATTTGCTGGACGAACATCTAAGATCACGTGGATATGAGCCTCTTTCTATATCAAAGGCTTGGAAAGAGAAGGGGTGGACCAAGGCAGCCCCACAGCGTACCAAATGGAGACGTAGATTGGGCGGAGGAAATCCCTGGACATACTGTTTTGATATGACCAAGCTTGAATGGTCCTTTGATACAAAGGATCGATTTTCAGAATTCGGTCAGGATTAATTCTCAATGTTCTCAATAAATGGCATGACACTGAGAACGGGAAAACCCTTGCTGTAAAAGGGATTCTGTATTCTGGTTCTCAGTGTTCCTTATGTTCTCATTATAAATTCAATATGTACTCATAAGGGAAATCTTTCTGCTATACACCCCTATTTTTTCATATAGACGTATATGTTGCTGGAACTGAGAACAGAGAACTAAGTCCCGCAAACCCTTGCGGCACAAAGGTTTATCTTGTGGAACAGGGCCGGAACCGATGGGAACAATTCTTGTTAAGTGCGGTGGGGTTACTGCAAGTAAGGTCAATACTGGGAGGGAGGTGAGCAGTAAATTATGAGCAAACGACTGAATCAGGAAGTGAAACAGACGATTGATGAGCTTTGGGAGCGTGGTATGGATGCCTCCCTGCTGAGCCGTGAGATCGAGAACATCATTGATGATCGCTGGCCACATTATGAAGCGGAGCGTGACTGGCGGAATGTAGCGGAGCGGCTGGGGCTGATGTAGTGAGACAACCGCTATTTGAAGGGAGTTGGTATTTATGGCACTGACGGCCAAACAGAAGCTTTTTGCAACAGAATACTTGGTCGATCTCAACGCCACTCAGGCTGCGATTCGTGCAGGATATAGTGCAAAGACTGCCGGATCTGTCGGTCAGGAGAACCTGACAAAACCTGAAATAAAAATCGCTATAAAGAAAGCTATGGATAAGCGTTCCGAGCGTACGGAGATCACAGCGGATATGGTGCTTCAGCATTGGCGGGAAGTCGCCACAGCGGACCCCAACGAGATTATCCAGCACAGGCGCGTCTGTTGCCGTCACTGCTTTGGCCGGGATCACGAATATCAGTGGGTAGGTACTGAGGAGTACGATCGAGCGTTGAATGTTGCCAAGGCAATGGCGAAGAAAGGTAAGCCGCCTGCGTTACCCTCTGACGCTGGAGGTTATGGTTTTGACCCAATCATAAGGCCGCATCCGAAATGCCCGCAATGCCATGGTGAGGGGCACGGTCAGCTCCATGTGGCGGATACGCGGGACTTGAGTCCGGGAGCAAGGGCATTGTACGCCGGCGCCAAATACACGGCGAACGGGCTGGAGATTAAGCTCAATGATCAGGAGCAGGCATGGGATCGCATCGCCCGGCACCTCGGCATGTACAAGGACGAGCTCAAGCTGAAGGGCGAGTTGACTGTTAAAAAACTGGAAGATTTGATGTAATAAAGAAAACTACAAGTACTGGAGGTTGGAAAATGGCTAATACTACAGGTTCAACAGGTGTTTACGGCGGCGTGGATTACAATTCCGCTGACGAGTCCACTAAGAAGCGACTAATTGCCCAAGCGCAGCAGTTAAGAGCAGATAGCGGGTTTAAGCAGAGCGAGACCACCCGAGCGCTGGAAGCATACCGTTCGCGGCAGGCAGCAGGGCAGGATACCTCGGCGCAGGCAAAGTATCTGACCAGTCAGCTCGGGTACACCGGAGCACTTCCATTAGCTACGCCAGCAGCAGCTTCGGAAGGAACGGCTGCACCGGTTAAGACGAATACCAGCCAGAGCAGCGAACTAATGGATCTCATGAAGGCGTACGCCACTAAACAGGCGACACCATTCAGTTATGACGCCAACAGTGATCCGGCTTATCAGGCTGCGCTGGAGCGGGCGAGAGCTAATATCCAAACGGGCAATAACCAGGTGCAGGCAGATACGAACCGGAGAGGTATTCTGAACAGCACCATCACCACGGATCGGGGTTCTGAGATTGCCGCTCAGGAAATGGGGAACGTGGAGACAACCGTGCTTCCACAACTCATGCAGCAGGCTTACCAGCGTTATGCGGACCAGCAGAACCAGGAGCAACAGCAGTTTGCCAATCAAGGCAGCTTATCTCAGATGTACACCAATGAGGACCAGCGCGGCATCGACAACACCAATACTCGCGCAGGCCTGACGGGTAACCTTCCCGGAGACGAGCAGGCACAGCAGCTCTACTCTCAGCTCCTGACGCTCAAGCAACAGGCTGAGTCTTCTGGAGTTACGGCCGCAGAGCGTACCAAGCTTAGCAACCAGGCTGACGGCATCCGGGCGATGCTTTCTACAATGGGCGTCGATGTCAGCAAGCTCGGGGCAGCTTCAAGCTACAGCACCGCCAGTCAGGTCAAGCCATCGATCCGGACACTGCAAGGGCAGCAGATCGACCAGCAGGCCGCGCAGCAGCAGTGGGATAACCGGTTCAACTACGGCCAGGCTATTGGACAGTTTGCGAACGGGCAGAAGACGCTACAGGCACAGCAGATGGATACCGCGAACCAGCAGTACACGGAACAGCAGGCTTACCAGACAGCCCGGGACGCGATATCCGACAAGCAATGGCAAGCTCAGTTTGATGAGTCTGTACGGCAATACGGTCTGGGCTACGGCCTACAGCAGCTTTCCCAGTCGAGTGATGATTCGTACCGGCAGGCTCAGCTCGCGCTCTCGCAGGATGATAACGCCCGGCAGTGGGTGCAGCTGGATTACGATCAGTCCCAGCCTGCGGCGTCAAAATATGTCGGCATGACGGCCAATCAAATTTATGACGCTGTTCGAAATTCATTCCTTATTCCTTCTAAGGATGACTCTGAGGTGAAGGTGCTCCCAAAAGATTCAGCTTCCAAAGAACAGATGTATAAGCAGGTTATGGGGGCGGGGTTGCCCGACGGCCAAGACACACAGGTTCTCTCCCTGCTTGGCTTGAACAAGTCTGATATTGATGCATTCGATAAGAAGTATGATGTATCGCTGGGAAACTGAGTGGCCCCGGTAGCGCCGGGGCGTATACCAACTACTACAAGGCAGATAAGGATTCCAAGGCTAATCCGAAGAACTATTCCACGGCGGTCTCCGTGGTCGCAAAGGCGATTCAGGCAGGCGGCTACACAAGCGATTGGCTCAAGCCGGTGCTGGAGCTGGTCGCCCGGGAGTCTTCGTTCAACCCGAACGCCAAGAATCCTAAATCAACAGCTGCTGGGCTCTTCCAATTTCTTGACGGCACCCGCAAAAATTACGGCGGCAGCAGCGTAGACTGGAGCGACCCGTACCAGCAGGCGATTGCCGGTCTGAAATATATCAAAGACCGTTACGGCACTCCTGAAGACGCGCTTAAATTTTGGGATGAAAATAACTGGTATTAGAGGTGAGTAGAAGAGCCCTTTACCTATCTGAACGGAATTCCATATCTTGATTTTAAGAAGGAGCTAAAAATGAGCCTGGTATCTATAATTGCCACAGAGCAATTCATTTCTGTAGTGACGGACGGAAGAGAGATGAGGAATGGCGAAGTTGTTGGAGAGCAGCACCCAAAGTGCATGCAGTTTTCTAATATCCTTATTGCATACGCCGGTGTGAAACAGCCGGCAGAAATAGTTATCTCATTACTGGAGAAAGAGGGCGTTCTGGAGAGAGGGGACCTTGCGGAGATTGCGACTTATGTTCAACATTTGTTTAACGCTCCCGCGCTGAAGACATTCAAATTATTATTTGCATTTGGTGGACTTGATACCAAAGGGGAGATCACCTTCCACACAATTGATTCAACCCATAAAATTCTCAAAAAGTTTACTCCAAAGAACGGTCAAGTTAGCTTTGCAGTACTCGGAAACCAAGATGCGGCAAACCTTTTCCAGCATAGACTAGCGCAAATTGAAGCGGGTCTTTCAATGACTGAAGCACAAAGTATTCAAACTGAGATTAACGAACAAGTTTCAAAGAATGCAATTGGAGTCAATAATACACTTTTCAAATTTTTCATTGAGAAAAGCTGAAAATGGAGGAGATGACGTCATGGTTAGTTTAAATTTAAGTAGTATTAACCAGAATGAGCCGGACCTGAAGATCTTGGTCAATCAGTTGTTGAATGCCTACAATAAACTGACCAAAGAGCTGCTCTTTGTGTTGAATAATTTGGATACGAGGAACATCAATGAGATCCATGCCGAGAAATTGGTAGCGCTCAGTATTGAAACGGAGAAGCTGGCTGCGGGTGCCGTTACGGCAGATAAAATAACTGTGGGTGAATTGTCAGCGATATCAGCCGATCTTGGACACATAACAGCAGGGCTAATTGAGTCCATAAAGATATTCGGTTCATACATCGCCACTCGGGATGGGACGTTCCCGCGTTGTGAGATGTCCAACACTGGTAATGTCTTTGCGGCATATACCAATGCAGGCAACAAAATCGCCATCGATCCCAATTATGCAGGCGTCCCTTCACTGGATTTCTACATGAATGGAACAATAAAGGGGAAAATGGATACAATTGCTTCGATAATGGAGATGGTAGGTAACGGCGGGCTGTTACTATATTCCAATGGTGGGAATTTAGAGTTGAATGCTTCTTCTGGATTTGTGAGCGTGCCGACATGGTACAAATTGTTGAATGATAATACTGATAGGACCTTGGGTGAAGAATTATCTGAGATATACGATAGATTAGAAGCTTTGGAAGGCGGAGCTTAACGGATTGCAGAGGCTGTGGTATATTGGTGGAAATTGGATGAAGAGGGGATTGCTTTGAAAAAATATATTATCGGATTCCTTGTCGGAGCTATTTTCACTGTTTCTGCCACAGCCTTTGCAGATGATATTAAAAGCCTTGTCGGAAAGGCTATTCAAGGAGAAGCACCGGTTATTGTAGACGGCCAGCAGTTGGACACGGCTATAATCGTTGACGGAAAGAGTTACGCGCCGATCAGATCAATAGGAGAGGCTGCCGGTTACTCTGTATCGGTTGATGGGAAGAAGATCATTCTGAAATCGGAGGTCAAAGATTCGATGAAAACAACAAGCGAAAATCTGGATAAACCCCGGACTCTTGAGGATGTCACTACTGTCATTACAAGAACTCAAGAGAAAATCGAACGATACAAGGAGGCAATTCAACTCTATGAGCTGAATGTCTCATCCTCCAAGACGGAAGAAGCCAAAGCGAACAGTCAGCTAATGCTTGATTCGTACAAGAAGCAGCTCGCCGAAGCTGAACAGAAATTGATTGACCTGGAGAAGCAAAAGGCGGAGCTGGAAAGTGAATAATACGTAAGCTGATGGGCCCTCTTCGTAGGGCTCTTATTTATTTTTATACCTGAGAGAAGGGCTTGATACCATGACCACAAATGAGTTTATTGATGAGGTTAAGAATCGGATTATAGCTGAGCTACTGCCGGCTACCCAGGAAGCTGCGAATCGGAGATATACGGATCGACTTAAGCGTGCGACTCTCTCTGCTGAAGAGGCTGCTGAATATATCGGTATATCAAAGACGCTGCTATACTCAATGGCTAAGGCCAGGAGCATCCCGTGGTTTCCTATTGGCGCTCCCGGATCGCAGAAACCCCAAATGCGGTTCAGGCTGGCCTCTCTTGATCGCTGGATGGATGAGCAGGAGCGGCTGAAATATGATGCACCGAACGGCTGAAAGAGTGTCTGCTGACTGTAGGATCATGGTGTTTATTCTGGGCTGCTTCAGAAAACTTCAGATTCGGGCGCCTATCTTCGCGTAGATTAATTAGTCAGGTCTGAAATCTATCTCTTTTGCCAATATTAATAGAGTGATTCATATATTGCGAGGTGAAGTATTGATGAAGAAGGCAACAATCAATGTGACCGTAAAACTTGTCCCGCATCCAGATCCGCAGCGGCTCATCGACGTTTGGGCCCGCCTGATACTGAAAGAGATTTTACGCCAGGAGGCAGATGCTGCTAAAGAGACCGTTGCAGTTTCCGGCTTTTCTGGCTGCCCTAAAAAGGGACTACCTGATTCATGAAATTTGTTAGCAAATGTTAGTATCCAGGAAGCTAGATGATACACGAGAAAGTGAGGGGGAGAAAATGATGCACTTGCCGCCGCACCTTACGGCTAAACAGATTTCCGAATTCACTAGCTTATCCAAACGCAAGGTATACGTCTTAATGAGTATCAGCCCTGAAGTCGGCGGAATTCCAAGTTTTAAAGTTGGACCCAAATCAATCCTGGCTGATAGAGACGAGTTTCTTGACTGGTGGGAGAAGACAAAGCGCGAAGGACGCACTTTTCCTTTGGAAGAAGCAACCTCATGACCAAGCTCATTCTGAACACGAAACACTAGCTGTACACCCGTGACGGCGAGCAGAAGTTATTTGTGAAGAGTACCTGGTCGATCTCAACGCCACACAGGCAGCCATTCGGGCGGGTTACAGCGCGAAGACGGCTGAGGCGATAGGTTTTGAGAACCTAAGAAAACCTAAGATTGCCGATGCCGTGCAACTTGGCATGGACAAGCGGGCCGCTAAGGCTGAAATAACTGCCGAAATGGTCACGCAGCGCTGGTGTGACATCGCTACGGCTAACCCAAATCAGCTGATCCATGCACGCCGCCTGGCCTGCCGGCACTGTCACGGCATCGATCATCAGGGTAAAACGGCTCAAACATGTTAAGGAAAGTGACCTTGCGCATGGGCAGTGGGAGACCTGGCTCATCTCAATTGACCTTGTACCTCAGACAGCGCGTAAGTTTATCCAAGCGTTTGAACAGTTCGGAAATCGCGCGATGTCGAGCGATTTGCCCACTGGGAAAATATTTGAAATGCTCGCCCTGCCTGAATCGGGGGACTGGACGAGACAAGAGAATGTGAGGTGTAATCATGACAGCACTCGAAAAGGCAATCTCCGACATCATATCCGTGCATGTCGCAGAAGCGGAAAAGCGTATTATGGAAAGTCTTTCGCTCTCGGCGAATCAGACACTTACCCTTTCTGAAGCTTGCGTATACCTCTCCATGAGTGACTACACGCTCCGCAATCTCTGTAAAGCGAAGCGCATTCCACACCGGACTGTTGGCGCGGAGGGCAGCAAGAATCCACGGTATCTCTTCAGCTCAGCCAGCCTTGATCGGTGGAAGCGCGAAGAGGAAGAGCGGAACTATCGACCGGAGCGATGACTGGCCTGAGATCGCAATATTGTTTTTTCGGATTCGGACCTTCCGATTCAGAATGTCTAACATGGCGATTCACCATGTCTGAACTTTCTAACCTTCCGATTCAGAAGGTTAGAGCCGGTGTGAGGAGGTTTAACTTTGATGCGGGAAGAGGCCTTCGAGTTGTTTATCCAAGCAATTGAATTAATGAAACTGGAGATTAAGAAGCAGGTACTCGCAGAGATTGCACCATACCAGCATGGAGAATTAATGACGATCCCACAAATGGCAGAGCGCATGCAAATAAGTTTGAGGAAAGCCTACGAAATGAAGAATCAAGCGGGATTCCCTTCCTACAATTTTGGGGAACGGCAGATCCGGGTGATATGGTCAGAGGTTATGCTGTGGGCAAAAGAACGGTCCATAAGGGAGGAGGGGAGATGAATACTCAGATATTTCAGGCCCTAAAAACCGGCAAGGAAGTTGTGGTTCGGGCTGTCGAGAATGCGCTGCTTACGCAAGTTATGGGTTATCAGTATGATGAGGTGACCAAGACCGAAATGGAGAATTAAAGAATTACCTACACCTAGCCGGCTGCGGAAGGAGATTTTCCTCCAACCGTAAAGTCAAGCGGGGGCAGCTACGGGTGTATAAGAAGGGCAAGCACTGGAAGATCAAAAGGGAATGGCTTCTGGAATATGAAGAATCGTTACTCGCCCAGAAAGGAGTCAGGCCATGAAACACTTTTATACGACCAAGGAAGTGCAGGAGATGCTATGCCTCGGAACCTCCAGAACAGCGCTAAACAGAATCCAATCTATGAATGCTGAACTGCAGGCTAAGGGTTATTGGGTAGAGCGGGGGAAGGTTCCGGTATCATTTTTTCATGAGAAATACCCGTATATTAAAATAGAAGCTTTGGATAATGATTTGTAATTGATCTAGCAGCGGATTGATATTCACGTAATAGAGGTATACAACCATAATATCTAACTTAAGGTTCCGAAGCTTACGCTGCGGAGCTCTTTTTATATTATCTACCAATATTGAAATTATATTAGACTTTGCTTTTACATAACGGGAGATAGGTACCTTACTTGATAAAGAATATTGATTTGGTATGCCCCTACGCATATCCAAATGGGGTCTTTTGTCGTATAATGACATAATCCGGAAGACCTAGCTAAATACCCTAGCCGATAGGGAAATTTGGGGGTAGTAATCAATGAGTGAAATTCAATATGTTCCAATCCTTAAATGGAAAAAAGGGGAGCGGTTGGCTCTTGAGAATTTGACCAAATCTCATAAGCAGGAGATTTCCCCGCTACTGGAGCTAGTTAATGATGATGAAGAGACAAAAATTATTGACACCTTCGTAGCGCATCTCCAACATTATCCGCTTTATATTGATACTCGTTACTTAGAGAATGAGGATAATGATTTATTATTTAGTCTGATTAATACTGATATCAGTGCTGAGCATAATATATATCCGGTATTGTATCCGGATGACTTTCCTGAATATGCTAATAAATTTGTGGGTATTACAGATAAGGTATTAGTGCGGATTCCTGTCCCTGAAGATATTGATAGTGAAGGATACGATGCTATTTTTAGTGAGATATCAGAATGGGAAGAAGTTAATAGTATTGATATTGACCTGTTGTTAGATTTAGGTTTGATAACTGAAAAAGCTACTGCAAGTCTCCAGTATCAGGAGGTTAAGCAACTATTTAGAGCTTATATAACAAAGTACAATATATTTAAATCAATTATAATCGCTTCTAATTCTTTTCCGGAGAAAATGGATAACCTGTCCGCTGGTGAAGATCTGTTCGTTAATCGTTATGAGATGAAAATATTTAAGAAAATTGCAAATAATCAGGAGTTTGAATCTTTACAAGAAAAATTGATTTATTCGGATTATGGTGTCACTAAGTACACTGATACTGAGCTTGACTTTTCAAGACTTAAATACGGTCCTCTTCCGAAGGCAAGATATACGTTGGAAAATAAATATTGGATACTTAAAGGTTCAAAAAATCGAAAAACAAACCAATGGACAAGAGGGGCGAAATCTCTTGCAGAAGATATTTACAATTCAGAGCATTATTACGGGGAGCATTTTTCATTTGGGGATCTTGAAATAAAAGAAAGGGCCCTCAATCAAAATAATAAGGGTCCAGGAAATAGTACTAATTGGGTAACAATAGCGGCAAATCACCACATAGCTGTTGTATTGGGACAGCTCTCCACTCTTGGCGAGATTTAAGCTTATGCTTAACGAACTCGGTAATGTCGTTATTGCTCAAGTTTTCTATCACAACATTACCGAGTTCGAATCTGGTTTTGCTTTTCGTACCTTTTATAATATTATTCATTTCGAGAAGTTCTATAAGTTCATTTTTCCATAATAACTGAGTCAGATCAAACATCTCTACTTTTTTATTCTGCTTTGGTTTTCTAAGAGTTTTAATAGTTACAGCTGAGCTCTTTGAACTCACAACACAGTCCACCCCCCACCATTTGGGGACAATTTTACGAGCTTTTTCTAAATGGTTTTTTGAAACAACCAATGTCATTGTATCAAAAACTCTGCTATAAAATTCAATTTGAGAAGGTAATCTGTCAAGATTATCACTTTCGCTCTTAATTTCAAAACCGTGTAATCTCCCATTAATAACTGCTACATCAACTCTTGCTGATCCAAAACAAACATCCAATTCATCAACAACAATAGTCGTGGAGTCAAGGGTGAACTCAGCAAAGGAAGTGAATTTTCTTTTTAATAACAACCTTATATCACTGTCCTTTAGCTTATCCAAAATAATTCCTCCTTTCCTACCCGATTGTTTCCTTCAGAGTGATTTTAGCACATGGTACTAATTAAGGAAAGCTTCTACACTAAGTATATTTGGAGAAATATTACATTATGGATACAAATCTGAAGATTATTATCAGCTCTAAAAATAATGAAAATCAGTGATGTGAATCTGATGTGAAACTTGATGTTAAACCGCCCTAAAAGCTGCTACCACAGAGCACGTCATACTTAAAAGCCCGTATTCTACGCGCTTTCCCACCACTATAACAGAAGCCCCAATAACGGGATGGTTGCCCGCATACGGTGCATGTGGAGTCGGTGGCATGGTTGGAGCGGAAGTAGTACAGGATGGGAATCCTTTATGTATCAAGGGTTCGTTCGCTGATACAGATGCGTGGAAATTAGTAGGACGGTGTGTCCAATTGTACATGGGTGCAAATGTGGTGCGAAAAATAAAGATAATCGCCAGTAACTGGTGATAATTCGACATAAAAGAAAGCAAGAAGACGCTCGGGAATTGCTCCCCGCAGCGTCTTTATTTTTGCGCTTTTGCCTTATTGAGGTATGGCGCAGATCGTGGAAGCGGATATAGCGTAGGTTGTTATTCTGAATGAACTGCCTGAACCATAGGTAAGTTCGCTCATGATGGAACGGCGATCCGTCCGCATGGCTATTCAAATAGGCACGCACATTTTGGCAGATGGAGAGAGGCAATTAACATAGTGTGAATTTCCTGCTTAAAACTTGATGTGAATCTGATATAGAACTTGATGTGAAACCGCCTTGAAAGAAAAGATACATTTCAATAAAGTGCACTTCATTCGAGGGAGGGGATGGAAAGATTGTAGTTTATTTTAATCTTTCCATCCATAAATACTTAGATTGCTTGGATAAGCCTTTGGAGGCATTGCTTTATTACCTACTCATCGCTAGTGCGAGTTCAATGAAGCGTTTAACTTCCTTCCTAAAGGCTTCTTTCAAAAACTCTGCTATAAAATTCAATTTGAGAAGGTAATCTGTCAAGATTATCACTTTCGCTCTTAATTTCAAAACCGTGTAATCTCCCATTAATAACTGCTACATCAACTCTTGCTGATCCAAAACAAACATCCAATTCATCAACAACAATAGTCGTGGAGTCAAGGGTGAACTCAGCAAAGGAAGTGAATTTTCTTTTTAATAACAACCTTATATCACTGTCCTTTAGCTTATCCAAAATAATTCCTCCTTTCCTACCCGATTGTTTCCTTCAGAGTGATTTTAGCACATGGTACTAATTAAGGAAAGCTTCTACACTAAGTATATTTGGAGAAATATTACATTATGGATACAAATCTGAAGATTATTATCAGCTCTAAAAATAATGAAAATCAGTGATGTGAATCTGATGTGAAACTTGATGTTAAACCGCCCTAAAAGCTGCTACCACAGAGCACGTCATACTTAAAAGCCCGTATTCTACGCGCTTTCCCACCACTATAACAGAAGCCCCAATAACGGGATGGTTGCCCGCATACGGTGCATGTGGAGTCGGTGGCATGGTTGGAGCGGAAGTAGTACAGGATGGGAATCCTTTATGTATCAAGGGTTCGTTCGCTGATACAGATGCGTGGAAATTAGTAGGACGGTGTGTCCAATTGTACATGGGTGCAAATGTGGTGCGAAAAATAAAGATAATCGCCAGTAACTGGTGATAATTCGACATAAAAGAAAGCAAGAAGACGCTCGGGAATTGCTCCCCGCAGCGTCTTTATTTTTGCGCTTTTGCCTTATTGAGGTATGGCGCAGATCGTGGAAGCGGATATAGCGTAGGTTGTTATTCTGAATGAACTGCCTGAACCATAGGTAAGTTCGCTCATGATGGAACGGCGATCCGTCCGCATGGCTATTCAAATAGGCACGCACATTTTGGCAGATGGAGAGAGGCAATTAACATAGTGTGAATTTCCTGCTTAAAACTTGATGTGAATCTGATATAGAACTTGATGTGAAACCGCCTTGAAAGAAAAGATACATTTCAATAAAGTGCACTTCATTCGAGGGAGGGGATGGAAAGATTGTAGTTTATTTTAATCTTTCCATCCATAAATACTTAGATTGCTTGGATAAGCCTTTGGAGGCATTGCTTTATTACCTACTCATCGCTAGTGCGAGTTCAATGAAGCGTTTAACTTCCTTCCTAAAGGCTTCTTTGCGTTCTGCGAGGTTCTCATTTCATGAGCAATCTAAAAGTACAAATCCCAGCCGATGATAAGGGCGCTGAACAGCGGTGAACTCAGCAAAGGAAGTGAATTTTCTTTTTAATAACAACCTTATATCACTGTCCTTTAGCTTATCCAAAATAATTCCTCCTTTCCTACCCGATTGTTTCCTTCAGAGTGATTTTAGCACATGGTACTAATTAAGGAAAGCTTCTACACTAAGTATATTTGGAGAAATATTACATTATGGATACAAATCTGAAGATTATTATCAGCTCTAAAAATAATGAAAATCAGTGATGTGAATCTGATGTGAAACTTGATGTTAAACCGCCCTAAAAGCTGCTACCACAGAGCACGTCATACTTAAAAGCCCGTATTCTACGCGCTTTCCCACCACTATAACAGAAGCCCCAATAACGGGATGGTTGCCCGCATACGGTGCATGTGGAGTCGGTGGCATGGTTGGAGCGGAAGTAGTACAGGATGGGAATCCTTTATGTATCAAGGGTTCGTTCGCTGATACAGATGCGTGGAAATTAGTAGGACGGTGTGTCCAATTGTACATGGGTGCAAATGTGGTGCGAAAAATAAAGATAATCGCCAGTAACTGGTGATAATTCGACATAAAAGAAAGCAAGAAGACGCTCGGGAATTGCTCCCCGCAGCGTCTTTATTTTTGCGCTTTTGCCTTATTGAGGTATGGCGCAGATCGTGGAAGCGGATATAGCGTAGGTTGTTATTCTGAATGAACTGCCTGAACCATAGGTAAGTTCGCTCATGATGGAACGGCGATCCGTCCGCATGGCTATTCAAATAGGCACGCACATTTTGGCAGATGGAGAGAGGCAATTAACATAGTGTGAATTTCCTGCTTAAAACTTGATGTGAATCTGATATAGAACTTGATGTGAAACCGCCTTGAAAGAAAAGATACATTTCAATAAAGTGCACTTCATTCGAGGGAGGGGATGGAAAGATTGTAGTTTATTTTAATCTTTCCATCCATAAATACTTAGATTGCTTGGATAAGCCTTTGGAGGCATTGCTTTATTACCTACTCATCGCTAGTGCGAGTTCAATGAAGCGTTTAACTTCCTTCCTAAAGGCTTCTTTGCGTTCTGCGAGGTTCTCATTTCATGAGCAATCTAAAAGTACAAATCCCAGCCGATGATAAGGGCGCTGAACAGCAATGCTGAAAAGCCGGACAGTGCATATAAGATTGTTCTTCGTTTGCCGTTCTTTTGCTTCCTGAGTTTAAGTCCAAGCAGTACGATATAACCCGCTGTCAGCACAACATAAACGATGTTAAATATTAGGTGAATGCGAAGGGCTGAATAGGTCGAGATGATCAAGGTTCTATAGCCCAGGATTGCGGTATTCGCTATAAAGGCAAGTCCTGCAGCATTCATCCAAAGATGGTATTTGTTCAACGGTGCTGGCAGTTTTGGTGTTTTTTTAAATCTGTAAATGATCCATCTGATCAGGCCGCCAAGAAGTGAAAAGATTATGATTGCTGTACCCAGACTGAGTGCAACCAGGGTTATTCGAACACGTTGTGCGGACAGGCCTGTGAGCGGAAAAAAGTCGTTATACGGGTTCGAGAATTTGATCACTGCTCCCCCGGCATCCCGCACAAAATACATAAATCCAGAACTATAGACCGGAACATAAGCATCAGGCGATATTTGGCTCAAGGGCTGGCCGTTATGATCTAAATAGGAAGGGTTACTTGCGGTAATCTTCTCAGTATAAAAGAAGTCCCGGATTTTGGTGAACCCGTGGTCCACTCTTCGCGCAGTTATATATTCACCAGCCACCTGTGAACTATCCGGAAGCCCGCCGCTGTAGACTGCGGGCAGGTAGGCGCCAAACACCTTGTCGACAAGGCCGGTGGTATAGTTCGACTCATTATACTGGTTGGTCATCACTACCATGCCGAAGCCGGATTGCGGGTCCAGTACGAACTTGCTTGTGAAGCCGAGCGTATTCCCGGCATGTTCCAGCGCGGGAGCAGCATAATTCACTGCAAAAAACCCGTGGGCAATTCTTGGAATATCAGTCTCTTCATAGTACAGGCTGGGAGACAGCATGTCCTGTAACGTGGCATTATCGTGGAATAACGGACTGTTACGGCCCGCTGGAGGCATTAGAGCCGCCACGAATTTCGCTGCGTCCTTTGCGGTTCCTATGGTACTTCCTGCCGGATAAATACTGAGATAGGCTCTATTCTTCTTAATCAGCTTCAGCTTCGTTGTGTATCCTTGAATTCTGCTTCTCCCTTCGGCAACTGCCGGATTGTCCTGTTGCGCCCAGTGAATGGAGGTATGGTCCATACCAAGCACTTCAAAGATATGCTTTTGCACATAGGTATAAAAGGGCATGCTGCTCTGCAGTTCCACAATAAAGCCAGCCAGCGCCACTCCGAAATTGGAATAAGCTACAACCTTGCCTGGCGGGTTGATCTGCCGGGGTTCAAGGCGCTGAAGTGCGTCTCCAAGTTCAGGGACATCTTCCTCTGCAAAATACCACAAATCAGTGCCCAGCTCCTGCCAGCCCGCGTTGTGATTCATCAGGTTCAGCAGAGAAACAGGCGCCTCATATTTTAGCTTGCTGAGAAAGCCTTCAGGAAGATATTCGCGGATATCTGTCTCCAGATTAAGCTTCCCCTGCTCAACCAGCTGCATCACGCTGGTCCATACCAGCAGCTTCGTGCAGGAGCCCCACTCAAACACAGTATCTGTATCTGCAGGAACCTGACGCTCTATGTCTGCAAATCCATACGCTTTATCGAAGAGGGTGTCGCCATCGTTAACCACCGCCACAGACACGGCTGCAGTCGTCGGCTCATAGACAGTTTCATAATTATCGGTTAATCCCTCAAGCGAAGACAAGGGTGAGCCGGAAGGAAGCAGAGCTTGCTCTTCCTCAGCTGCATATGCAGGAACTGCCAGCATCAGCATAATGACAACAAGCATACTGGCGGAGAACTGCTTAACTCTGTTCCTTCTGTTTTGTTCTCTCATAGGTAAACTCCCTTTTATAATCCAAATGATTTGAAACGCTCTTGAGTATTTCCACAAAATTACATCATGTTCCTTCTTTTCTTTATCAGGTTGAACCGCTCCAGGTGATAACGAAGAAACTTTTTGATAGGATAGGCCTTGCCGGGTTTTCGAAAAGCTCCGTATTTATTAGCATCGCGTGGGTTTAGGCATCCCCGTTAATTGTTATTAAATGTGTTGACTCTGCTTACTCTACACATGTGGAGTCGGTGGCATGGTTGGAGCGGAAGTAGTACAGGATGGGAATCCTTTATGTATCAAGGGTTCGTTCGCTGATACAGATGCGTGGAAATTAGTAGGACGGTGTGTCCAATTGTACATGGGTGCAAATGTGGTGCGAAAAATAAAGATAATCGCCAGTAACTGGTGATAATTCGACATAAAAGAAAGCAAGAAGACGCTCGGGAATTGCTCCCCGCAGCGTCTTTATTTTTGCGCTTTTGCCTTATTGAGGTATGGCGCAGATCGTGGAAGCGGATATAGCGTAGGTTGTTATTCTGAATGAACTGCCTGAACCATAGGTAAGTTCGCTCATGATGGAACGGCGATCCGTCCGCATGGCTATTCAAATAGGCACGCACATTTTGGCAGATGGAGAGAGGCAATTAACATAGTGTGAATTTCCTGCTTAAAACTTGATGTGAATCTGATATAGAACTTGATGTGAAACCGCCTTGAAAGAAAAGATACATTTCAATAAAGTGCACTTCATTCGAGGGAGGGGATGGAAAGATTGTAGTTTATTTTAATCTTTCCATCCATAAATACTTAGATTGCTTGGATAAGCCTTTGGAGGCATTGCTTTATTACCTACTCATCGCTAGTGCGAGTTCAATGAAGCGTTTAACTTCCTTCCTAAAGGCTTCTTTGCGTTCTGCGAGGTTCTCATTTCATGAGCAATCTAAAAGTACAAATCCCAGCCGATGATAAGGGCGCTGAACAGCAATGCTGAAAAGCCGGACAGTGCATATAAGATTGTTTCTAAATGGTTTTTTGAAACAACCAATGTCATTGTATCAAAAACTCTGCTATAAAATTCAATTTGAGAAGGTAATCTGTCAAGATTATCACTTTCGCTCTTAATTTCAAAACCGTGTAATCTCCCATTAATAACTGCTACATCAACTCTTGCTGATCCAAAACAAACATCCAATTCATCAACAACAATAGTCGTGGAGTCAAGGGTGAACTCAGCAAAGGAAGTGAATTTTCTTTTTAATAACAACCTTATATCACTGTCCTTTAGCTTATCCAAAATAATTCCTCCTTTCCTACCCGATTGTTTCCTTCAGAGTGATTTTAGCACATGGTACTAATTAAGGAAAGCTTCTACACTAAGTATATTTGGAGAAATATTACATTATGGATACAAATCTGAAGATTATTATCAGCTCTAAAAATAATGAAAATCAGTGATGTGAATCTGATGTGAAACTTGATGTTAAACCGCCCTAAAAGCTGCTACCACAGAGCACGTCATACTTAAAAGCCCGTATTCTACGCGCTTTCCCACCACTATAACAGAAGCCCCAATAACGGGATGGTTGCCCGCATACGGTGCATGTGGAGTCGGTGGCATGGTTGGAGCGGAAGTAGTACAGGATGGGAATCCTTTATGTATCAAGGGTTCGTTCGCTGATACAGATGCGTGGAAATTAGTAGGACGGTGTGTCCAATTGTACATGGGTGCAAATGTGGTGCGAAAAATAAAGATAATCGCCAGTAACTGGTGATAATTCGACATAAAAGAAAGCAAGAAGATGCTCGGGAATTACTCCTGAAGCGTCTTTATTTTTGCACTGGTGTTAACATTCGTTAACCTCTGAGGTTAGTAAAAGCAGAACGAGCGTACAATGCAAAGAGAGCCGTGCGCTAACACAACTCTCTTTGCAATAGCTACTTTTAAGGGCGGTAGGCCGCAACAAACAGGTCACGACAGATAGAGCGCATGCCTTGCGAGAGGGGGCGGTCTATTTGCGTTTATTAGACAGCAATTTCAGCAGGTATTTTCTTGTGTCAGACAGGAAAATTAATACACGAGCACGCCCGCACCAAGCACGGATTTGTTCAACACGGAATTGCCGGCCAGAAATACCTTTTGCAGATTAGGCAGCCCGCTCAAGGTTTCTATATTGGAAATGGCATTGTTCTCCAGATGAAGCTCTTCTATGGCCTGCCAGTTGCTCATGAATTCCAGAGAAGCCAAATTGCTGTCTTGCAGGGTGAAGGAACGCAGAGCGGACAGGTTGGCGAAATAAGGCATCGCCTGGTCAACTTCACTGACAGAGTTATTGTTCATGCTAAAAGATGGCCGGTCTAAGGTCAAATGCTCAAGCACGCTGTTCGCCGCGCCTGCCTTTTGTCCGAAATCCAGACGGCATTCTGAGCACACCAGAGTGTTCACCTGCTTCAAACGAAATAAGGCATCGCTCTCCTTATACAGCGACGAATCGTAGATGTTTAGTGTCTTCAGGCGGGCCAAGTCGTCCAGGGCGTCAAGCTGGGCTATTTCGTCGATGTCCCAGAGGGAAAGCTGCGCAAGCTCCGGGAATTTCCCCAGAGCCTCCATATTGAGCTCTGAACTTCCGCCCCGGATCGTCAGGCCGGTTACGGCAGGCGCTTTCAGCCCGGGGAGAAAGTCGCCGGGGATTTCCACCCGCTTAACGCCCGGCAATGCCAGCGCCTCTGCCTTCTGGTAGTACCCGGACAATGTCAATTCCCGCAAAGAGGGCAGGCTGTTCACGGCCGTTACCGAGCTAAGCTGGCCTAAGGAAGCCAGGCGGAGTGAAGTAATAGAGGTCTTCCCGGCCAGACGCTCCAGGCTGGTGAAATTCAGATTCTCTACATCTAATGTTTGCAGAGCAGGCATGTTTTGCACAAAGTCGATGGACTTTATATTGGTTAAATAAGATAGGTGAAGCTCCTGAAGCTGGGTTAAGGCGTACAGCGGCTGCAGGTCTGTGGCATCACTGTAGTGGATGGCCAGGGATGACAGCCCGGTCATGGACGACAACCACCCCAGTTCATTGACAAAGGTAAGCGAGAGGGACTTCAGCGGCAGCTTATGGAGCAAATGAAGATCTGTTACGGACTCATCCACATAGGTAATGGCCAGAGAGCTTAAATTAGGGAATTCCAGCAGCAAGGCCAATTCCTGATTGCTGCGAAGCTGGGTGGACAGCTCCGTGATTTTAGACTTGTCGCCGAAGTACCCGGAAAATTTGCTGAAGGATTCGTTAAAGGCGCCACCATAGCTTTTTAATCCGGGCATATGGGCCAGAGTTGTTGTGTCCGCCTGGGAGATCTCGTAGGTATTCGTCAGGTCCAGTGCTGTCAGCCCCCTAAAGGCCTCAAAATCCCGCTGATCGATCCGCTGGGCATTCAGTTTCTTGTCTTGGGTAATATAAGTGATCTTCTCGGCCTGCGCATTGCTGAAGGGATCGGAGAAGCTGTAGGTGAAACGCCACTGGTCATTCTCCGAACGATCCACGGTTAAATAGCGCAGAGAGGCCAATTCCTCCTCTGTCGGCATCGCAGAGCCTTTATCCAAGATCTCCCGCAAAAAGGAGAGCAGGACCTCGCTTTCGGGCATCTTCCGCACAGACAGATTGGCTTCTGTTGTGTGCTGAGGGGAGTCTAAGCCGTAATAGAAATAAGTACCGATGGCGCCTGATATGACGAGCAGCAGGATCAATACCAGCCTTAGAGGGACGGAGACGGAGACGGACGGCTTCGGCGTGGCCTCAGGAACTGTCCCGTGATAATGGTTAATGGTCTGATCCACATAGTAGACATGATTTTGCTTCAATAGAAGCTCTGTATGGCAATAGGGACACTTGAGGGTCGTACCTTCCTTGTATTCAATTCTTCCGCTGCAATTGGGACAGTTTAACGGAATAAATGCCACGAATGCCTCCTCCTTCATGATGTGATGATAAGCTCATACTGAGCTGGCATCTGAGTTCATTATACTTCTTTTATTCTATTATACTTTCCAGAGAGGATAGAGCCAGCTGTTGTCAAAAAGCAAGTGATTTGTAGGTGGCTTGGTTGGTGAGGGCAGGTAAAGGTGATACAGATGGCGGGAGACAGATTTGACATAATATTAATGTGAAAATCCACCAATTTCAATCTATTTCCCCCCAAATGAAAAGAAGACCCCAGGAAACTGCAAGCTCCTGGGCGTCTTCTTTTTTGTACTTATGCTGAATCATGGTCCATCAATAATGCTTGTTAACGAACTTACCGGGCCCGTCCAGCCTGCATCGTCAATTGCACCAATTCCTCCAGAAGCTGCTCCTCCAGACTGATGATTTCACACATTCTTCTGTGAATCTTCTCCCGCCCGGCCGGCTTATTGCCGGAGCACATCACCTTGATCATGAATTGATTAATCAGATCCCACTGCTCTCCTGCATGACGGTAGCCCTCGGCGGCCCGGGAGAGAGCGGGCACATGGGCTTCGCGGTTAAGCAGCTGCAGGAACAGGCTGAACCGGATCCGGCTGATGGGCAGGGCGTTGGCATACAGCTTGAAGCGGGAACCGGCTTCGGCAGAATTATCGGCGGGAATCCCTGTATGCAGATAGGTCCCGGCATAGGATCTGAGGTTAGCAGGAACCTCGCCCGGCTGAACCTGATTGGCTGGATCTGTCAGCATTCCTTGAAGCGTAGTCTGCCAATCCGTGTATGAATGCGTAGACTCACAACGGTCAAATAAGGCATAGAAATGGCAGGCCTGCTCAAGGATATCGAAATCTATTGCTTCAAGCTCTTTGCCATAGTAGGCATCCGTCAGATAGATGATGTTGCCGGGCCGGTCCAGTCCAACAGCGAGACAGGCATGGCTGGTATGCAGCCTGCGGAAGGCCACACACCAGGGGCAGTCATAGGAATCGAAGCCGACCAGAACCGGCATTCCCGAAGACAGCCGGCTCTCCAGAAGGTCAAGCATAAAGTCCTTATCCATCGCCGGACCCTTCCGTTCGATATAATTGAATAGAAGGCCATGATACGCAGACAGGGATTCTGTACTGATCCGCGGCAGCGTTAACCGCTCAATCAACGGCTGATCCGGGGACTGCTGTTCTTCAAAAGACATCTGCCAGGCATTGCCGTACATACACTTGCTGTCCTTGCCCTGCCACTGGGCAACAGACTGGATACAGTCATCAATACAGCTGCGCAGGGTAGGATAGGGCGTACTCTTAATGGGAGCAATGTTCAGCACTGCTCATCATCTCCTTCGCCGACAAAAAGTGACTCTGCAACCGGTTTCGATAAGAAGCAGGAGTCATACCGCTATATTCACGAAATAGCCGGTAGAAATATTTCATGTCGTAAATTCCGACCTCCAGGGCAATGGACTGTATCCCAAGCTCTGTGAACATCAGCAGGAGGCAGCTATATTTCATGCGGATTTCCTGGAGCATCTGGATATAGGACCTGCCGGTCTTAATTTTGAATAATCTCTGAAACTGGCGGGAGCTCACCGCAATCTGGCGGCTCATCTCCTTCAGTGTGATTTTCTCTCTGAAATGACTGATCATATACAGGATGACGTCATGCAGCGGATCATAGTCTATTTCGGGCTGCTGAGCGAACGGAATGGCGGCTGCAGGCATTATGAGGTCTGCCAGTTCGAACAGCAACGGGTATAGCTGCTGTTGGTCCCCAAGTGAGCCGCAGCTCTGCATCTCATGCATACGGCGGAGCAATAAGGCCAGCTCCACGCTGCTCTCCCTATACCCGAACCATTGCTTCACCTCCAGAAGCTCCAGGAGCGGGAACATTTCTTCTTCAGAAAAGGGTTCCGGCAGCCCCCTGAGCATCCTGCCAAGCTCAGGCCTGAGCATACAATTGTAGATGAGTAGCGGCTCTGTACCGGTCAGATCCTGCGGCTGGAAGACATGGGAAACCCCGGGCGGTATAACTAACAAATCCCCTTGCATAACCTGCATTTTATCCTCACCTGCCAGATGGATGCCTTCCCCCTGAACTACATAGGCGAGCTCTACAAAATCGTGCTGATGACGTACGGAAGTGACCGTTTCCTGAGTCAGGAGCATTTGTACCGGCGAACAGGAGTCAAAAAGATATTCCCCAGTAAATACCGGAAAAACTTCCATAACACAAACCTCCGTTTCCTGCTTCCTTAGGATAGACATCTGGAATCCACCCTAGTATATCTGAATATTTTGGCGTATTCAACCATATATTAACATATTGAATTTTGGTATATTCATCCTATTCATTCCTATTATGCCTACTGAAAGGGGTATACACATGCAGCAAAAGGTCATTGAGATTATCGCGGAAATCAAGGAGGAGCCGGGCCTGCTTCAGACGCTGAGCGGAGCTTCAGATCTGACGCTGGACGCCGCACTGGATTCGCTGCAAATCATCAACTTTATTCTGAGAATCGAAGACGAATTCGATGTCGAAGTAGACTTTGATACCTTTGATCTTGAGCATTTGAAATCGGTGGACCGCTTCTCCGCGTATGTCACCGAGCTTGCCGTCCGATGAAGCACGCTGTACACTGCGGCAGCCTGGAGTCGGAGCGGTACTGGCGGGAGGAAGACCTGGCTGCTCTGCCATCCGTTCCTGATGCGAAGGCTCTGGCTATCGTGCAGGCCATGGATGAACTGCTGTTTGTCTTCTGCGGGAGCGGAGATATTCTATTAACCCGCCATGGGATGGACAAGGCTCAATATGACTATCTGCAATCTCTCAATTATTCATTCAAGACCAATATGAATCCATTAACCCTGGGCGTGGAGGCACCTGGCACAGCACAGAACGCACTGAATGCAATGAATGTATTCGAGCTGCTGGGCAGGCTGAACCCCGGGCAGGAGCCGGACAGGTTAATACCGGAAGGATCATGGCTTGAGCCCTTTGCCGTGCTTCCCGGAACGCATGAGGCGGTTAAGCGGTATAAGCTTCAGCCCGCTCTCCCGGATGAACAGACTGTGCGCAAAGTGAACACCAAAACCTACTCTGCTGCTATGCGGGACAGGCTGCTGCTGCCGAATATCGCTGTTGTTGTCCATAGCGCGGAAGAGCTGCTGCAATCAGGACAAGCGCTGCTGGAGAAGGGGGCTTTTCTGATCAAGGATGAGTATGGTGTATCCGGCAAAGGCAATCAGCTCGTGGACTCTGAGCGGATATTGCGCCGGATTGCCGGGTACCTGGAATCCAGCCGGAACCAGGACAAACGAATAAAGTTTGTGCTCGAGCCGCTGCTGGACCGGGAGACTGACTTCTCCTGCCAATTTCACATTGATCCGGAAGGCCGGATCTCGATATTGTCTGTTCAGCAGCTGGTCAATCATGGGTTTGCCTTCGGAGAGTCCCACTCCCCGGAGCCGGCTCTGCTCGAAAGGCTGGACCGGGAAGACTATTGGGAGATCATGCACAGCATTGGGCGGGAGCTGTATGCAGACGGTTATTTCGGTGATGTATGCGTCGATTCGATGCTGCTGCGTGACGGAAGCCTCGCCCCTCTGGTCGAGATCAATGCCCGGAAGTCGATGAGTCTGATCAAGCATAATGTAGACCGCCAGCTCAAGCAGGAGGGAACGCATACCTGCCTGTTACAGGTGCCGCTGGCAACCATGGGCGAGGTTCATTATGCAGAGCTGCTGGGGCGGCTTGAGCGGGAAGGCATATTATTTTCGCTGGGAGCGGGGGAAGGCGTGATTCCTTTGGCTTCGGGCACACTTCAGCCTCCTGACCCGTCCCGGTCTGCCGGCTCCACTAAGGGCAAGCTGTATGCAGCACTCGCTTACCGGGATGAAGACAGCAAGCACAGACTCACCTCCAAGCTCGACGAATCGCTTCTGCGCTCGGGTTACACAATACTGCGATAAAGAAAGGGACCCTCCAATGAATAACACCGTGACGATTCTATGCTCTGGTTTTGGTCTGGGCTTCTATGTCCCCGGCCTGCTGATGGAACGGAGACTTACCGCACTTGGCATCCAGGCGGAGATTGAGGTTTTTGAAACACTCATGTCCGACAGCAAAAAACAGCAGACAGACAACAGCCGCAAAGCGTACCAGCAGAGCTTTGCCGTAGCCTTGACCTCGCAGAAAATACCGGGTGATATCCGGGGCAGCCTGGATGCTGCGGCCGTGGAACATTTATTACAGCAATGGAAGCAGCAAGAACGGCAGCACTTCATTGTATTATCCGGGCATTGGGTGCATGTCATGGACAGGTACCGTGAACTGGCCGGCTTTCCGGTGGAGGCCGACCTGCTCTATATTGATGCCGACCTCTCGCCGTCATGGAAGAATCTCCGCAGGCTGAATCCCGGTTACGCGGAAGGTTATCGTGAAGTAAGTATGTATGACCCTGCGGCAAGGGAGATTCTGTGCAGCATAGATGCCGGACCGGCGGAAGCGCTGCCCGCCTCGGCCAGGAACGGGAGATTGGTTGTTCATGGCGGCGGCTGGGGAATTGGCACCTTCCGTGAGAAGTTTGATAGCCTGGAGTCGGCAGGGTATGAACTGGATATTGCCGCGTACAGTCCTCAGGAGATTGGAGAGGCCATCCATGGAAGACGTTATTATATGAACGATCCGGATTGGCGGACCTGGAAGCGTGACAGTAGCGGGGAGTATACCTTCCCGCCTTTTGCAGAAGTAGCCGTCAGCCAGCCGGACCGCTATCCGCCCTGCCGTAACTACCAGGACGGGATGTATGGCGTCATCCGGCAGGCATCCGCAGTTATCAGCAAGCCGGGTGGAGGCGCCCTGATTGATTCACTGGCCTCGGGCACACCGCTGGTGCTGCTGGACCCCTTCGGCCCGCATGAGAAGGTTAACAGTGATCTGTGGGTGGAGCTGGGTTACGGCATCCGTTACGGGGAGTGGGCCGAGATGGGCTTTGACCGTGAGGCGCTGCGGAAGCTGGCGGACAACCTCCAGTCAGCCAAGGGCCGGTACCCGGATTATGTGGCAAGCTATGCGGAGCAGCTATCCGCAGCAGAAGGGAGAAGCTAATGCAGCCTACCAGTAGAGTGAGCCTGGACGCCAAGTCCTTTGAGGCCCTGAAACGTACGATTAAGAATGTGGTGGTCCCGCACAGGGAACGCAAGCATGATCCAGGGTTCAGAACCGTTATGCCGGAGATTATGTCCCTGAAGCTGACCAACCGCTGTAATCTCCGCTGCAAGCATTGCTACCAGTGGAATGAATCCGGCTATCATCATGATATGGACACCGCTGAGCAGAATCTGGATATGGATGTGGAGATGATCCGGAGGCTGCTGGAGGAGACGGATGAAGCGCAGTCCCGCCTGTATTTATGGGGAGGCGAGCCGCTGTTTCACCGGGATACCAAGCAGATCCTGGAGCTCCTGCAAGAGCATCCCCGGGATACAACGATCTGTACCAACGCCTACCTGATTCCTAAGTATGAAGAAGAGCTGTGTGCAATCTCTGACAATCTGGAGCTGCTGATTCCGATCGAGGGGTTCGAGGAGGAGCATGATTTGCTGCGCGGCAAAGGCTCCTTTCAGAAGGTGATCGACAGCGTCGAACGGCTGCTCGAGCTGCGCAGGCAAGGCCGCTTCCGCGGCCGGATCTCTGTGCACAATGTGATTAATGACAATATGATCGGCAGATTGTATGAGCTGGTGGAGTTTTTTGAGCAAAAGGGCGTCGATCTGGTACTGCTCTGCTTCCCGTGGTATATCTCTGCGGACACGAGCCTGGAAATGGACCGCTTCTACGATGAACACTTCCAGTGGCTGGCGGAGCTTCCGCCGGATCACCGGAGCAGCTGGCATGCCTTCAAATACCATATCAAGCCTGAGAATGTCACAAGGCTGACCGAAGACCTGAAACGGATCAACAGCAACACCTGGCATAATACCCGAATCCGTTACCAGCCGGGGCTCGACTTTGATGAAATCGAGGATTTTGTGGCCGGCAAGCCGATGCTCTCCCGCAGTACATCGAAATGTCTGGCGCTCAGTACCCGGGTGGATATTGCTCCGAACGGGATGGTGAGTGCCTGCAAATTTTTTGGCGAGCTGGCCATTGGCAATGTGAAAGAGCAAGCGCTGACGGAAATATGGAATTCAGCCCGCTACGACAGACTGCGGCGGATTCTGGATGAAGGCTTGTCGCCGGCCTGCTCCAAATGCAATGTGCTGTACCTGAATACCTATGCTGCCCTGACGCATGTATGAAGAACGGGTGTGATCAGCCTGCCTATAGGCTCGGTATCCTGGGTGCCTCGAATATTGCTGTACCTGCCATGCTGGAGCCAGCTCGGGTTGTGGAGAAGGTGCGGATAACCGCAATTGCCAACCGGACATTGGAAAAGGCAGCGACACTGGCGGAAGCTTACCAGATTCCTTATGTGGCGGGCAGTCTGGAGGAGCTGCTGGAGCTTTGCGATCTGGATGGGGTATATATTGCACTCAGCAATGAGCTTCATGCAGAATGGGCAGTCCGGGCATTGGAGGCGGGGAAGCATGTATTGGTAGAGAAGCCGATCTGCTTACATCCCGAAGAAGCTGAACGGTTACGGCTGCTAAAAGAAAGCTCCGCCGCTCCGAAGCTCGCCGAAGGTATGATGGTTGCCTTCCACCCCTGGCAGCAGGCGCTCAAATCGATTGTCGGCTCCGGGCAATTCGGCCCGCTCCACAAGATCAGTACCAGAATATCCGTACCTGCCAGGGACAGATATGCCGGGAATTACCGCAGTGTTAAGGCGAAGGGCGGAGGCGCTTTTGCCGATCTGGGCTGCTATTGGCTGCAGTTCCTGCAGACCCTTGTTGGTCTTCCGCCAAGTGAGATCAGGGCGCAGTCGGCTTTTGACGGGCCGGAGGGCTGTGACTGGACCTTTCAGGCGGCGCTGCAATATGAGAACGGTCTGGAAGCCGAGTGTCTCACTTCCTTCGAGCTGCCTTTCCGGGCTTCGCATACGCTGTATTTCGAACATACGGTGCTTACAGTCCCGGACTTCTTCCGGCCGGTCAAAGGCTTCTACAAAATCAAGATACGGCATGATCTGCCGGACAACCGCAGCACCCTGTGTGAATTCGAGCCGATGAATTACTATGTCAGCCAGTTGAATGCCTTCGCGGAAATAATGAGCGGGCAAAGGGCAGAGCAGCTGGAAGCTACATGGGAACGGATACACCTGCAATCCATAATCCTGGCCGAGGCGCAGCAGCGCCGGGTCTATCTATGAAGCAATCCGCCCTTGGCCCAAACGTCAAAACAGCGACTCTCCATCATCGGAGAGTCCTCTCCATCATCGGAGAGTCGCTGTTTGTTGTTAACGGTCCTGCAAGGAAGGAGGCTGCTCTATCCAGGAGCGCTCGTTGTTGATTACATAAATGCCCAGCGCCTGCTCGAAGGTAAGGCCGTGATTATAGAAAGCCAGCATCTTCGCAGCGAAGCGCATACTCTTATCTGCGCCGGGCGATTGCAGCAGCTCTGCAGCGAGCTTACGGAAGTCCTTCGGCTTAGCTTCTGCAGCCTCAACAGCATCCAGCAGCCCTTTGTGGCTTGGAAAGAGCATGCGGTTATAAGCCAGGATCATTCTCCCGCTGAAGAAGACCAGGTTGGTAGCGGTATGGGCGAGCAGGTAGGCGTCGTTCTTCCGGGCGGCTTCTTTGGCGAAATAAAAAGCATACAGGAAGATCTGGGCGCAAAAGTCCCGCAGATTACGTTCCCGGTTTTCTTCAGGATAGACAGGGATTCGGGCGACCAGTTCACCCAGCTCCGGGATTCTGGAGAATAGTACATCTGATCCGGTAAAAGCATACCTCGTCGGCTCGTTGCCCCGCCCCGCGGCAAGCTCCAGGAACCGGAGGTTGATCACTTTGATATCGGCGTAACCGCCTTCATAGGTACTGACTTCCCGGTCCACGTAGGACAGCCTATTCTTCCGGTCATATTCTTCATAGGCCTCATCGGTGAATACCAGATGAACATCCACATCCGAGGTCTCCTTGGCGGTTCCCTGGGCTACCGAACCGCTGGTGATTACCGCCAGGCAGGAAGGGTCCTTCGCCTGCTTCTCCACCAGCTTCTCCAGCGTCTGTCTATGGTGCGCATACATCTCTTTCATCCTCCCTTAACGTGCTCCTGCACATTAAGCGTAACCATTAGACAGCTCACCAGCTATGGTCAATTCAGACATTTAGGGTTCAATTCCGTAAATCAGGTTGCCTTGATGATAAATGGTGATGTGGTCATTCGCGGCGTAGCTGATGATGGCGGGCTGGAATGAGTAGTCATTAGTCTGGTTGAGATTCGCCCAATTAGTGTTGTGAATGCGGAACTGAATATCTCCGGTTGTGCCGGAAGCTGCGAGTGAGCCTGCACCTGCCGTAAATCCGATCTCCGCATAGGTATCGACACCTGCCCGCGGTGTAGCCAAGGGGACGATTTGCGTCAGCAGTTTTTCTTTGCCGATGACCGCGTAATCAAATTCCAGGGTCTGTGCAGCGTTTCCATCTCTGTTGTACCAATAACGTATCGTAAGCTCATTCAGCGGAATGGAGCTACCGGACTCGTTCTTCAGCTGTAGACTCGCCCGGATTGAGCCCACGGCCGTCCCCGTCTCACCGGCACGGTAGAGCAGTGTGGCATGAGGATCGCCAGATCCCGGGCCTTCACCGGGTCCGCCAGGATCACCGATAGGGGTGAAGGTGACCGGCTTCATAATAAGGTCCAGCATAGCCTGCTTCGGCGCATTCCAGGAGGTCCAGTCATCCAGCAGCAGCCCGCCGGTATCTCCGCTATTCGGATTCAGACTCCAGTACGTCCAGTAGAGATTGTTCTGGCCGATGTAGCTTACGAGCGCATGCTGCCATTTCCCTTCCGCCGATAAGGTATCCACGCTGCGCCCGCCGAATTCTCCGGCAAGAACCGGGGCAATTTGTTCCTTGCTGATGTATCCCCAGGTATCATCCCACAGCTTCGGCAGATTATTGGGGAAGTCGGCAGCACTGAACCAGGTCTGTGAGGCAACGCCGGGACCATAATCATGCGGGGAATAGACCACCCGGTCCGGCACAGTAAGTGTAACCGGGTAATTACGCACACCGGTCAGATTACCGCCCCACCAATAGCTGCTGGAGTTGCCCTGAACGTTGGTCTCAATGCCTTCGACAATAATGAGCCAGTTCGGATTCGCGGCGAGAATCGCATTGCCTGCCCGTTGACTGGCCAGCCGCCAGTCTGTGGCAAGATTACCTGTTCCCCAGCTTGCCGTACCATGCGGTTCGTTATGCAGGTCGGCTCCAATGACGGTAGGATTATCTGCATAGCGCTGGGCCAGCATCACCCAGTCACTGATCCAGCGGGTTTCGGGATAGGCCGCAGTATACCACAGCGCTGATTGTCCGCCGGAATCCGGCCGGTGCCGGTCAAGGAAAATCCGGATGCCGCGATTCCCGGCTTTCTCAATCAGTTTATCCATAATCTGCAGCGGCGTAAGACCGGCCAGATCAGGATTTTTGGCATAATCGATACTATTGGCTGCAGAGCCTGAATCGAACATCTGGTTGCAATAGGGGAGCCGGATCAGGTTATAGCCTTCCGTCTTGATCTGGTCGAGCACATCATCCATGGAACGGGACCACAGCCCATGCGGAGAGTAGTTCGCAGTTTCGAAGCCAAACCAGTTCAGTCCGTTGAATACGGCCGGATTCCCGGCGGAATCCACGATTTTGTTGCCTGAGGTGTGGTAATAGCCTGCTGCACCTTCAGCCTTCACTTCATAACCCGGATATGCATAAGCACCTGCCAGCAATACCAAAGCTGCAAACCATACACCCAATTTCCGGAACCCGAACGACATCCATTTTCCTCCTCTTAGTGATTTCAGTGAGGTCAGACTTTATAGCATACGATCCGAATGTTAACGTATTCATTGAACCAGTCGGAGAATATGGAGATATGGCAACAATTATGGTAATTTTATCCTTATCGTCAGGTACAAGTTCAAATGTGATATGTGTTATAATAAAAGCCGAAATAGCGCCGGCTCAGGAATTTGTCCTGATAGGCATAGAGAGGTATTTAATATGACTAATAATTTCTGGCGTGAATTACCACGCCCTTTCTTCATACTGGCGCCCATGGAGGATGTGACGGATGTTGTGTTTCGCCATGTCGTAAGCAGAGCGGGCAGACCGGACGTCTTCTTCACGGAGTTTGCGAATTCAGAGAGCTATTGTCACCCGGAGGGGCATCATGCGGTGCGCGGGCGTCTGACTTATACAGAGGATGAACAGCCGATTGTAGCTCATATATGGGGCGATAAGCCGGAATACTTCCGTCAGATGAGCATCGGCATGGCCGAGGAAGGCTTCAAGGGCATCGATATTAACATGGGTTGTCCTGTAGCGAATGTAGCCGAGAACGGGAAGGGAAGCGGCCTGATCTGCCGTCCCGAGCTCGCAGCGGAGATCATCCAGGCGGCCAAAGCCGGAGGACTGCCCGTCAGTGTGAAGACAAGACTCGGGTTCACTGACCTGGGCGAATGGCGAGGCTGGTTAACCCATATTCTGCAGCAGGACATTGTGAATCTGTCGATTCATCTGCGCACCAGAGAGGAAATGAGCAAGGTGGATGCCCACTGGGAGCTGATTCCGGAGATTAAGAAGCTTCGTGATGAGATCGCACCGCATACACTGCTGACCATTAACGGGGATATCCCTGACCGTCAGACGGGTCTTAAGCTTGCTGAAGAGTATGGTGTGGATGGGATTATGATCGGGCGCGGGATTTTTCAGAATCCGTTTGCGTTCGAACAGGAGCCGAAGGAACACAGCAGCGCGGAACTGCTTGATCTGCTGCGGCTGCATCTGGATCTCTATGATGAGTATTCGGGCCAGAAGCCACGTTCATTCAGTCCGCTCCAGCGGTTCTTCAAAATCTATGTCCGCGGCTTCCGCGGAGCCAGTGAGCTTAGAAATAACTTAATGAACACCAAGTCCACGAGTGAGGTACGGGCGCTGCTGGATGAGTTTGGGAGCAGGGAGCAGGACGGGGCGGACGAGCTTGGGAATTAGGCAGCCAGTATTCTAGAAATCGGTGTGGAAAATAGAAGACGTGAAAAGTGTGAGGATCGGATGAGGGGGAAGGGACAAGCCCGGAGCCAGCAAGCCGTTCCTCTGTTTTGTATATCCTCGACATGATTTGACTTCTTCAATCACTTTGTTTATACTTTGTTTATACATTCTAGGAGGCGGTTCTATGTTTCAGGTTCAGAAATGGGGCAACAGCTTGGGCATTCGCATTCCGAAATCCCTTGCTCTAAAGGTCGGTATTGAGGAAGGCTCTGAAGTTGATCTTGATGTGGAAGATGGACATCTTATCATCAAGCCGAAGTCGGCCACACTGGACGAAATCCTGTCCCGGGTCACACCGGAAAATCTCCATAATGAGGTCACTACAGGCGAGCAGCAAGGACGGGAAGTATGGTAACGGGCGGGTATGTACCGGATCGGGGTGACTTGATATGGCTGCAGTTCAACCCGCAAGGGGGACATGAACAGGCAGGCAAACGCCCGGCCTTGGTCGTGTCTCCTGCTTCTTATAATGGTAAAGTCGGACTTTCCTTGCTCTGTCCGGTAACTTCTAAACCAAAGGGCTACCCGTTTGAAGTAGTCATACCGCAGGATCTGCCCATTGAAGGGGTTATCCTTGCGGATCAAGTAAAGAGTCTCGATTGGCAATCCAGGCAGGCAGCGTTCATCTGTAAAGTACCACAGAGCATTCTTTCAGATGTCATTGCTAAACTCGACATACTGATTCGCTGATGCTAGTAGGAAATAGAATAGACTTGAGAGTGAGGATCGGATGATGGGGAAGGGACAAGCCCGGAGCCAGCAGGCCGTTCCTCATTTTTGTATATGGAAGGTGGGATGACATGTCCTGGAGTAAATTGAAGCAGCAGCTGGAGGGCTTTCTCAGTCCTGCGTTAGAGGGCAGGGTAGAATACCGGGCACCAGGTTACCGTTATTTTCCTGATAAATCGGGAATCTGTTACATCTCAGTGGACAGAAAGAATGTGCTCAATATGGGCGATAAAACGAACACGATCCGATGGTATCAGACAGAACTGGAGATTAAGAATGATCCGGATATCCGGATTCCTGTCAGCAAGGACGACATTGAAGCGGTCAGACAAGCTGCCAAAGGACCTGTGCCGGAGGATCGCCTAATCGTAATGGCCAGAAGCAGATTAAGTACAGAGCATGCCAAAGAGCTAATGTCCGCACAGGCTGCACTCGTTAAATCGAATTTCATCGTGGTTGCGAATAAGTTCCTGACTACTCCTATAGAGGAGAGCCTGGAGAACAGTGATATGGTACTCAATATTCTGGCTTTGGTGGATCGAAGAGTCGGGAAAAAGCGGATTTTGGGTATGGCGGAGAAGGTGGAATTGAAGCATCCGCTGGTCCAGTATTTCTATGAGCTGCGGCGGGGGGCGATGTAACTGGTATGCTAAAGGTTCAAGCAAGAGTTCATGCTTGAACCTTTATTATGTGAACATTGCTATGTTCAACGCTTGCTGGCAGCCAGCATGTATCCGGCCCCCCGAATCGTAATGATTCTCTCCGGATTGACAGGATCCTCCTCGATTTTTTTGCGTAAATTACTGATGTGTACAGCGACCGTTCTCGTATCCTCCAGACTCTTCATTCCCCAGATGAGATGAAACAACGTATCGACAGTGACGACTTGATTAACGTTTTGTGCCATATAGGAGAGTAGACTGAATTCTTTCTTCGATAAAAAGATGGCTTTACTGCCTATATTGACAGACTGTGCGTAGAAATCCAGTGTCAAACCCGGTAACTCCAGCAGTTGTTCCCTTCTGCCCGTCGACACTCTGCGAAGGTGAGCCTTAATCTTGGCCATGAGGACTCCCGGACTGAACGGCTTGGTCACATAATCATCGCCGCCATAAGATAATGCGCTGATCTTCACCTCGTCTTCCTCCTGACTGCTCAGAAACACAATCGGCGCATTCGTATAGCTGCGTGCATTCCTGCACCAGTCAATGCCGTTCTCATTAGCCAGCAGTACATCCAGTACAATCAGATCCGGATTGAACGACGCAAGCAGCAGCATGGCTTCTGTCCCGCTATGGCTATACGAGGATACGAAGCCTTCCCGTTCACAATACGCCTGGACAATCTCACAGATATGGGGATCATCATCGACGATCATAATTTTGTACGTGTCCATCATGTTGTCACCTTCCTGCTTCCCGGATACAAAGGCAGCGATACATAGAATACCGACCCCGTCTTGCCGTCGCTCTCCGCCCGGACCGTTCCGCCATGCGCTTGTACGATTTCCCTGCAAATCGCCAGCCCAAGCCCGCTGCCTTCTACTGCCTTGTCCATGCCCGGCCGGTCAACCCTGTAATTGCGGTCGAAGATTTGCTCGAGCTGCTCTGGGGGAATGCCTGTACCAGAGTCTTGTACGCTAATGATTGCAGAGCGGGTATCCTTCACCTCATCCAAGGTTAGAGCAAGACGCACCATCCCGCCACTAGAGGTGAACTTCATCGCATTCGACACCAGATTAAATAGCGCCTGCGTTAATCTTTGCGCATCTATCTCGGCAACAGGCAAGAAGGCTCCCAGATCCTCCGTATTTCCGGTATCCAGTATGAAATCAAGCCCCGCGTCACGCACTACCAGCTCATATTGTTCATAGAAACCACGCAAGAAGTGAATCACATGAACCGGCTCCATACGATATTCTACCTGCCCCGTCTCCAGATGCGACAAGAAGGACAACTCCCCGATCATGCGGTTAATCCTTACCGTGTTATCCCGGATATACTCCAGGTACTGTTCATTGCGTTCCGGCTTAACCATGTCTATCACAGCCTCGACATAACCAAGCATGCTGGACAGCGGCATACGCAGATCATGCGTAATGTAGGCAAGCAGCTTCTTCCTGCCGTGCTCTGATTGAAGTAACCGCTCATACGACATGCGGAGATCTTCGTGGGCTGCGGATAGGGCGTGTGTACGCTCCATTACGAGCTGCTCCAGATTGGAATTCATTTCAGTCAGCTTGTTATTAGCTTCGTACAGCTCACGGGCAATTCTCTCTTCGTTCGCTGCCGCCCGCGTATATCTGGAAGACAGCAGAATCATCTGTGCGATCGTAAATATGAGCAGCCCAAACGGAGAGGTATTCCCGATGAGTGACCATTCGTTGAAATACAGGAAATCGTTGATCACCGTAACCAGAGCAACCATCGACACGAGCAGGAAGATCAGTGCCCCCTCCATACGCCGCACAGCCGCCTGGGCCAGACCAACCATCAAATACACCATATGCAGAACAACGATCACACCGATCAGCAGTAACATTCTTGAATATATGAGTGCAGGGGTCACCACAACCATCAGACAGAGTGCGCTCGTTACGATACGGCTGCCAAGACGAAACCACCGCGACACATAATTCGGGAAGATGCATTCAAAATACATTGTGATGATATAACCACTGACACAAAGGATCAGATACTCGAGCTTGAACTGCAATTCCCACGGAAAACGGGGAAACCATTGTGTAAACATAAGCTCGCCGACCAGCAGGGACCGGATACCGAACAACACAGTGAACAGTCCGAAATAGAGCGGGGCCCTGTCTTTGCGTCGCAGAGTGTAGAGCAGCAGATGATACACGCCAATGACCAGCAGGCTTGCGGTTATGAACATCTCTGCGGCAACCTTCAGACTGGTCTTGGACGCTAATACGTTACTGCCACCCAGCTCTATAGACTTGGTAATGCCGCCCCGCTTATGATGGAAGTTTGCAACTTGCATAACCAGCTCTACTGTATCGCTCCCGGGCTGGAAGAACACCAGCTTCGTTGCCAGCTGCGGTGTCATGGCACGCTTGTCCTGACCAACCACACCGGCTTCTGCCAGCAGCTCTCCATTCACCCATAATTTATACGCATGAAAAATGGTAGGCAGCCGCAGAGCAAGCCGCTCATTCCTGTCCTGCTCACTAAGCCGGGTGACCAGCCGAAAGGTTGCAAAGCCTTGCCCTTCCAGCTCTTGACCATCAAGCTTGTAGCCTAGCCAGGAGCTGGGGATGCTGATATACCGGTCAGCCATTTCCCCGCTTGCCATCCGGCTCCGTATATCCTCTGGCGACAGCAGCTCTTGCCAGTAGAACTCCCATTCTCCCTGTAACTTTAGCGGATTCTTACTGATGGGATGCTGCGTTAAATCCAGAAAGCCTTCTTCGCTTTGAATCTTGGGGGCGCCTGGCGAAACAGGCACAATGGCATAGCTTACGGCCAAACCAATTACAATGGCAGCTGCTATATGAAACAAGATATTACGGGAAACGAACCTTAGAATACCCCTCATCATGAAGCCGACCCCAATCTACAAGATTCGCTATACATAAGTTAATTATCTTAATGATAGCATCATTGAAGTAAGCTATGTTAGCCGAAGTTAAAGTTTTCTTTAACTTTCATTAATAGGCTAAATTACTATGATAGAATCCAAGGCAAGGAGTAAAAACGCGAAATTTGTCATATTTCCAGGCTTCTTTTGCGGAGAGTAAAGTACCCAAAGAGGGGGAGTAACTTGTACAAACGTATAATTAGTTTAATGCTGGCCGTGTTTTTGTTTGTATCGATCATACCACCAGGAATCAGCTTAGCGAATGCAGGTAGTTCCAGTTCCGGTACAGTTCCTCTGCCATCATCAAGTGAACTGGTAACAGGTCTGGATCAACTCGTTCAAGATGTTGCTGCAATACCGGACTTGAGTAGCACTAATGAAACTAATAAATCTATTAACTTTAATGATGTTAAATCATCAGACTGGTTCTATGCTGCGGCCAACTATGTACAGCTGAACGGATTGTTTAATGGGACTGGACAGGATAACTTCTCTCCTCAAGGCACGATGACCCGTGCGATGTTCGTAACGGTACTTGGACGTATCGCAGAAGTGGACGTAACCAAGTATACAGAAGCGGCATTTGCGGATGTTCAGGCAGGCTCGTGGTATGCACCCTATGTAGGGTGGGCAGTGGAAAGCGGAATTACAAGTGGTACAGGCACAAACAGCTTCTCACCTGAGGCCACGTTAACCAGAGAGCAGATGGCTACATTTACCGTCCGGTTTCTCGATAAACTTACGATTCCTTATCCTCCCGATTCTACGATCAGCTCTCAGCCTAACGACTTAGCTAAGGGTTCTTCTTGGGCTGCTGATGCGATTACAAAGCTATGGCAGGCAGGCCTCCTTAAAGGAGATGCGAAAGGTAACTTTAATCCTGCTTCGAATGCAACCCGTGCAGAGGCAGCTTCCTTCTTAATGCGCGGCCATGAAGTTGTGAAGAAGGCAAGAGCAGCACAAGCAACACCAGCGCCGGAGTCAACACCGGCACCAATAACAGGTTCAACACGGGCACCAGGGTCAACGGCAGCACCAGTATCAGGGTCGGGGCCGGCACCAACGCCAGAGTCGACGCCAGCACCAACATCAACACCAACAACTAATCCTACATCCCCGCCAACGGCTTCGCCGGATACATATACGATTACCTTCAATACTAATGGCGGTAAGGAGATAAGCAGCAAGACTGTTAATAAAGGCGAAAAGTTAGGCGCGCTTCCAATTGCCTATAAATTTGATCACCATTTCCTTGGATGGTATACGGGTAGTGAGCTTACAGATGCAGTTAACACAGATACAGTTGTCACCCGAAACATGACGCTGTACGCCAAATATGAACCATTGCCGGAGCTTGATCTGCTGACGCAAAGTGTTCCTACCATTACGAAGCTTGAACAGCCAAGCACATTCACAATTAAGGTAGTGGATCCATCCGGTACATTAACAGCCGGGGAGGTCAAGGCTGCTGTAGCCTTGACCTCTAATTCTCATCAACCCTTCGCTGAAGAAACAGGGATTGCTGTTACTGGAGGAAGCGGTGAATTCACGATAAGCGCCAATAACGATAAGGGAGCTTATCCCGAGGGCGGTACCTTCCAGTTGAACCTGTCGAACGAAGCACTTCTTTTCAAAGACGGTACAACAGTACAGGACTCGTCTACTAGAGAGCTAGTATTCACAACAGCCAAAGCTGAGGTGAATAACCTCAAGTATAAGTCTGACGTTGTATATATAGCTGCGTCTGATATCTCCATGATGAGTCAAGATGGTCAAAGCGCAGATTTTATTGCCAACTCCTTGTACCAGCTGGAAGCAAGCGCGGACGGAAACAGCAGTTCTCCTGTTAATTATGACAATGGCTATTTTATATATGAAGGTAAAGATATTGAAGTCGGTGATACCGTTATTATCTATCAGGGTATACACCCGGATCAGCGTAATAGTACATCGGACGATAATAATGATCTTTCTTACGTCAAGATTCGTGCGATTACAGGAAATGAATATCATTATGGAGCTCCAAAGATCGAAGATATTCTATTTATCCCGGATGTGCTGCCTGTAAGTGTTCTGTCTGATACGGATGGTGATGCGGACAATTATTCCATCACAGTTCCTGCAGCCGAAATGGATTACACAGACAGCAAGTATGCTGAATTTAATTATGATGAGAGTCTTGTGATTGAAGCCGGGGACTATATTTCCTTCTATCAGGGCGAATTTAATAGTGATGCTGGTAAGCTTACGGACTTTGCATTAATTACGGGTGTTGATCTGACGAACGATATGTATACGATAACGTTACGATTGTAACCGAGGATAGCTTACGAAGATCACTGGATTATTACAAGAAGCAGGATATTGATAGTGAAGACCTGATTCCAGAGAGTGAAATCCCTAAGCTCGAAGAACAGATGCGGCAACAGGCTATCGATAGCGGCTTTGCTCAGCAGGCTGCCGGATATCTGGCGTCTATGGCTTTGGAAACAGATAGCTTCAAGGATCTTAGCGGGGATTTGCTGGTTGAAGAAGGTGATATCCAGTACCTGTCCTCACTTGATGATACAGGCACCATGCAGATGAAAGTAGCCGGCTCGAAGGTAGAGGTGGAGCTTGAGGATATTAAGGTAAACATAGGCACTAGCCTCAAGCACTTCAAAGGCAAGAGTGGTGTTCGCGCATCTATAGAAATTGGGGCTGAAGTCTCGATCGAAATTGATGATGATAATGAAATCAAGATTAAGCTGAAGGGTGTATTCGAGCAGGAATTATCCGTCGATATTTCAGCGAGTGGTGAGATTTTCTGGAAAAAGATTTGGTTTATCCCATATCCCAGTGATTTCACGATCAACGCCAACATTGATGTATTCACGTACACGGCTGTTCAGTTTGATGCGAATATTGGATTGTTTGAACAAGAGGAAGAGCCGGATTGGAATAGCGACAGTGTAGAGAATATTGCCAAGCAGCTTAAAAAGATTATGGAGGAAGCTGAAGAGCTGGATGATGGTGAGATTAATGAAATCTCAAACTCCCTGCCTGACCTGTACCAAGCCATGCTGGAGAATGACAATGACTGGGTAGATATTGTAGAGCAAAATTTGCTAAAAGTAAGCTTCCGCGTTGCAGCCGGGCTGGTTGAAGTAACCTTCAGGGCAGACTTTGTGGTGAGTGCCAAAGTAAATGTCTCGCTGGGTATCATTTACACCTATGAAAATGGTCAGCGGTATAGTTATTACATCCGATTATTGGCAGGAAGTGTAGGGAATTCAAAAGCAACCTTAGTGCCTGAAAAGTATGATTTTACTTTCTATGCAATGGGCGAGCTGGGACTCCGTGCGGGGGTACGATTAGAGGTTGCCGTTGGTGCGTTATCGACCTCCCTCAATAGTATCGGTGTTCAGGTAGAGATGGGCGGCTACATTAAGCTATGGGGATTCTTCTACTATCAATATAGCCAGACACAAGGTAAAGCCTCCTCCTCTAATGCTGCCGGAGCCCTAAATGTAGAGATAGGGCTGTATCTGGATATTAAGGTTATCGCCCAGGCATTTAAGGGGACCTTCTCGGTCGTGCCATTCTCAACATCCTATGAATTCCCGTTACTAACCATTGGTTCACGTTATGTTGTGATTGACTTTGCTTATGATCAAGATGACGTACAGGATGTTAGGCTGAAGGGAAATGACTATATATTCCCCCTGGATGATTACTTACTTGAGATGAGCTATATGGATCTTCACGAAGGTGAGGTAGAGAATCAGGTTTATCATGATGTCAGTCAATATTTTGATATTACGTTCTCTAATTCTAACTTCTACTATGATCCGTTGAAGCGTAGAGTCCTTGTTGGTAATTTTGAACCTACGGGTGTGGATACGGTGATGACCATTGCCTGGAGATCTCCGTTCGCAAGCTTTAACTCTGAACCGATTAGCCGTAAGATTAATCTGCATTATGATGATCTTAGATCAAGCTACAGTGTTAACTTGTTATCCTATGATCAAGTGATTACGCCACCTTCGCTATCCAAAATTATTACTAGAATCTGGGGGGAATACAATTCCGACATCCCCAAACAGCCTGATCCTGTCAGAGTCGGATACAATTTCACAGGCTGGTATGATGATGTTAATTCCGTGGCGCCGGTAGCCATTCCCGCAAAAATGCCTGCAAACACGATATTGCTCTATGCCAAGTGGTCACCCAAAACGGATACCCCGTACCTGGTTGAGAGCTACACTCAGAATATTTATACCGGGCAATACACGCTTCATTCGGCAGAGAGGTACAGAGGTACAACAGACAGTGTAGCTGAATATGAACCCATCGATATTTGGGGACATCTTACACCTAAGAAGCAAGAGGTCAAGATTAATGCGGATGGAACAACGTTGCTGAGGTATTATTATGAACGCGGGAATACTGCGTTAACCTTCTCGTACGATTACCTATCTCAACTGGGGCTGCCTTTTGGGGTTAGTCCAGAGGTCAGAGAGTATAGACCAGGAGCTATGCTGGATCCACCGTATCCGGTTCTTCCTGGGTTGAAATTCGTAGAGTGGGAGAATATAGATGCGACCGTTCCTTTAGAAGCCAAAACGTATCAAGCTATATTCGAAGTTGGGAATTTTGATCTGAAAGTAAATTATTATGCAAGAGAGGATTGGGATTCAGAATTCACTAAGCTTGGCAGCGAAATTGTATCGGTTCCTGCCTGGAGTACGTTTGACGCTTCTAAGGAAGACTTACTAGACAAAACGGAGTATATGCTGCAAACAGATGTAGATGTAATTCCAAACAAATCACCGTCTACTATTTATGTGAATGATGATAATTTAACCTTGAACCTCTATTACCATAAGCTGTACGATGCGACGTTTGATCTGAACGGCGGCAGCTTGACGGAACAGGATATTAGTGGTGGTGGCGGTAGTATGGTAGATGGAAAATACGTAATCTATACAGCTCAAGGATACCTTTACGGAAGACCGAATCCTCCGACTCGTGAAGGCTTTGAATTTATGGGGTGGGAAGGCTGGGCTGCTGATGATTCTCAGATCAAAAGGGAAATGCCCGCACATGATGTAACTTATAAAGCGATCTGGAAGGCCAAGTATACAGTGGAGCATTATATTAAAGGCGTTGGCATTGATGATGACTATACGCTGTATACAACAACGGAACATTTAGGCCTTGAGAATGAGACTGTAACTGGAGCTGTATACGACATTGAGGGCTTTACATTTGAGTCCGGGTCCAGTCTAAATGTACAGACCGGAACAGTGAAGGATGACGGCAGCCTTGTACTCAAAATGTATTATGACAGAAATGTATATACAGCGAAGTTCATTGGGACTGATCCGGATACCGGAGTACAGGAAGTATTATCAGAAGAGACCTACCGGTATGGTGCTGAATTCAGCATTCCATCCAGAACCACCTATGCCTATCGCAAGGTTCTTGGTTGGAGAGCCGTAGATGGAGGTCCAGAGCTCCCGCCTTACTATGTCTCATACCCAATGCCTGCACAGAACGTAACCTATGAAATTATTCTAGGTGATTACGCTGACGACGGGGGCGGCGGTTTCCCGGGCTGGCCATTCTGATGAATAGCTACAAGCTCTAGGATAGCTCCACTGACAGCGATGTCAGTGGAGCTATTTCTTTATGCAGGCAACCGGCTAAAGTTTATGGATTATGGAATTATTTTCACAAACGACAATACAATATACCTGTGGTTCGCCTAATGGGCGAAACCGGTAAATTAAATAAAGGAGGTTTAAGAGATTGATTAAAAAAGTTCCAGCCAGAGCCTTATCCCTTTTGGTAGTTGCAGCCATATTCCTATCCCTGTTCTTCACAGCCTTACCGCAGGCAAACGCGGCCGCCAGAGGAGCATGGGCTCCTAATACGGCTTATGCAGTAAATGATACAGTAACCTATAGCGGAAGTACGTATACCTGTCTTCAGGCACATACTTCCCTCACAGGCTGGGAGCCGCCTAATGTTCCTGCACTATGGAAGAGCGGAACAACAACAACACCGACCCCTACACCTACACCAACCACACCCCCATCAACAAACGGGGTCACATTCTATGCAGATATCAACTATGGCGGGAAGGCAGTAACCCTGGGAGTAGGCAATTATGTACTGTCCCAGCTGAATGCTGCCGGAATTCCGAATGACTGGATGTCCTCGCTCAAGGTTCCCGGCGGCTGGACGGTTGAAGTCTATGAGAATGATAGCTTTGGCGGAGCCAAATGGACCTATACGGCAGATTCCTCCTGGGTTGGCGACAGTGTCAATGACAAGATGACCTCTGTTAAGATCTATACCGGATCACAGCCTCCTTCTGTAACCAAACCTTCTGAGGTTCCAAGCCAAATCTGGACCTATGTCGTGAATGCAGACAATGCCTATGGCAAGGGTGGAGATTTCGCACTGCTGCTGAGTGCGGTGATTAAGAAGGAGAGCAGCTTCGGAGCAGGCCTGCCCGGCAGCCCATCCGCCGGCGACGGATTAATGCAGGTCGAACCTAACACCCGCAATGCCTATGCCTCACAATTCAGCGCCAAATTCGGCCGCGCGTATAATCACAGCAGCGAACAGGATCAGGTATACCTGGGCGCATTGATCCTGAATGAGAAGATTGTCAGATTCGGAGATATCTATAACGGATTGCTGCACTATAACGGAGGCGACAACTGGTATCCGGGCGCTACCGACTCCTATGGCCGTCCTATCCTGGCAGATCAATATGCAAATGCCGTATACGCTACATATAAGGGGTATGGGGGGAAGAATTAATAGGGTTATCTTCATAAAAGAAGACAAAAAGACGCTCGAGAGGAGTCTCGGAGCGTCTTTGTTATATGTTCAGCTAAAATAGCTTCACTGACAGCAGCTGTCAGTGAAGCTATTTTATAATACAGGAAAGCACTTGAAGGAGGACGTACAAATGAATAATAAGGTATATCTATATGTGTTCGACACCATGGCAGACTGGGAGATAGGGTACTTAACTGCCGAACTGAACTCGGGAAGGTATTACAAGAAGGGGCAAGCCCCCACTGAAATAGTAACCGTAGCCAATGAGAAGACGCTTATCACTACAATGGGCGGACTGAGAATAATTCCTGACATCACGGTGGGTGAGTGCAGCATTACAAGCACAGATGCCTTGATTCTACCCGGTGGAGAGACATGGACCGAAGCCATTCACAAGCCCATTCTCCAACTCGCTGAGAGATGCATACAGGAAGATATATTAGTGGCAGCGATTTGTGGGGCTACAATGGCGCTTGCCCAGGCAGGATTACTGAATTCACGCCCGCATACAAGTAATGATCTGGAGTACCTCAAAATGATCTGTCAAGCCTACACCGGCGAAGAGTTCTACCAAATGCAGTCTGCTGTAACGGATGGCAAGCTGATCACTGCCTCTGGAATAGCGCCGCTAGAATTCACTGTGCATGTCTTGAAAGCCCTGGATGTCATGGCTCCAGAAAAATTGAAAGCCTGGTATAGTCTCTACAAGACTCAGGAAGCGAAGTATTTCTATGAGCTGATGGGATAAGAGTAGTTAATAAGGGTACCCTCTCTTTACGAAGAGGGTATTTCTGTTTGTCTGGCCAGGAATGGCAGGACATCTTCTGGGCATCTATAAGTAGTTGTTGGGGGATTTGTCGTGTTCCACTATAGGGTGAATTTAAGTTGCAGTTTTCATGTTACTGCGTAGAATTTTGAAATCTTCTAATATATTGGAGATTCTTAAAATCATATCTCTATTCATATCTTGTTCTGTAGGGTTATTTGGTAAGTATAAGCCCCACTGCTGAAACTTGCCCTCTAATAGAACAAATCCGGATACATGAGCTCCAAAACCATTTATTCTTGCGGATTCAAGAGTTAATCTCTCGTCATGAAATACATTCGTCAGTAGATTCTCAGTCCCCATGAAAAATACTGGATATGTTATGTTACTGAAAAAATCTTTATATTCTTGCTTGGCTGCTTCAGCCAGATAATCCTTTGCAATGATTAAGCCATCATAATTTTTATTAGTGTCTTCAATAATATCTTTGAGGCTTTTGGGTATGTAGCTCAGATTCCTAATTGTATCAAAAGGAACATCACCAACAACTGCAATTTCTAACTTTATTGAAGGGGGGTTATAAAGCTCCTCCGACTGAGGCTCATTTACAATTTTGATGTCACAGCTTACAAACAACACTGATAATAATGAAAGAAGTAATAACAATTTGTTTTTCATTAGTGAGTATCCTTTTTTATATTATTATAATGGTTACTTTATATTTAAAAATATAGAAAAATAATCCTTTTTGCAAGTGGATAATTAACTCGTTTGAGCCTCGAATGATAGGAGGTGAATTCCTACATATGATACGATGTAATGGAAGTGCATAAGGTTTATTATGTATATGTTGTAAGGCTAAGGGGGAAGGCAAATGAATGAAATAACCTCTCATCATTGTAATCTGAATATATGGGCTCATCTGCCTGATGAAGTATGGAATACAGTTGCTAATATTTATGAGCGTATGCCTGGTTGGAGAGGGTACATAGATGGGATTCCACACTGGTTTGGGCAGGAAGATGATGATGTTTTTATTCAGGCATCGGTTGAGCCAAGCGGATTATCATTTTATGCTCAGATGAATCAGAGCGATTGGGATTCTTGGATAGCAAGGTTTAAATATGAAGCGACAAAGGTATTGGGGTTTGAGGTGGGGGAGCCTGAGGATGGGTTTATGTAGTATAAAATTTCAGGAGGAATACATGAGGATTTTATGAAAAAGTTAATTACATTTGCTAATAGGTTGTCTGAAGAAGGAACGGCAATTCATAAATAAATCGAAAACTGGTGAAAAACATGAATGTAAATCAAGCGATTAACGTTATAGATATGGAATTATCTCAAACATTAAGTGACTACCAACACTGGTTCAAATTGAACTCCGAAGTATTATCCTTTAAACCTCAGGTAGGATGGAGTATTGAACAAATATTAGAGCATGTAACACTAACCAATCACTTTTTATTGATCCTAATAAGAAAAGGGACTCGGAAAGCAATTGAACTATCGACAAAGAAAGACTTGAATACATTAATAGAATCAAGCCAAATTAATTTACAAGAACTTGATGCGATAGCTATACATAAGTCTTTTGATTGGATCAGACCAGAACATATGGAGCCTAAGGGTGAACAAGAATTAGGACAAATAAGAGCATTACTGGAAGATCAAATTAACGAATGTAAAGAGCTTTTGAAAGAGATGAACAACGGAGAGGGAATACTTTATAAAACTACAATGACCGTAAACAACTTAGGCAAGATTGATGTTTATCAATATATCTATTTTTTGTGTCAACATGCTAAACGCCACATTGTACAAATGCAAAAGGTTATGGATGAGTATACAGGGGTGGAGGGTTGGGCGATTAAACTGCCAGGATTGTAGAAATCCGTGTAGTAAATAGAATTGACGCTAAAAGAGTGAGGATCGGATGAGTGGGGAAGGGGAGAGCCCGAAGCCAACAAGCCTGTCCTCTGTTTTGTTATAAAAATTATATGCCCAGTTGTAATACTTTTGCCATGTTCGTGTCTCCCAAAATAAGCCAATATAGATATAGAAGCGGATACGCTAACGCAGCTGCTTAAAATCATTGAGTTGTTCAATTGGTATTGAAGGAAGTATAGGAAGAGGTGTTGTGAACGATGGTCATTTTTTTCGATAGAGCTAAACGGCTGCTTTGGGAGGGCAGGCCCTCCATTTACTCCCATATTCAGGGACAAGGAGAATCCGTGGACGGATCGCTGCCGGATGACGAAGAATTCTGGTCCGGTGATAAAATCAGATGGGTAGCGGGCGGTTTGGATGGAGCATTCGGACATCATGGCGGACCTGCTAAGATGACGGATGAGGCAAGAGAGCTGGTTCGCCTGCTGGCGAAGCAATCCAGAAAGCCTAAGAATTCAACAAGAAAGGCCCTATATGCCAAACTTGTGAAGACAGATATAGGCGGTATGATTGATGAAGTTATAGATGAGGTTCGCAAGCACCCCGGAATACAGCCGGATACCGTATTCCTTGAGGCGAAATGGCTCGCGGAACATGCCGCGCACCGGAATGTCGTCAAATTCGGCATTGCAATGCTGGGCCTTTTTCAGAACGGGCAAGTAAAGGAACTGCTTCTAACGTTGGGGAGACACGAGGAATTTACGCTATATGCCGTAGTTGCGATTCATAATGGAATGGAGGATAGCAATCAAGTTCTATTTGAACTCGCTGGGCAGGTTCATGGCTGGGGGAAAATACATATCGTCGAGAGACTTGAGCCTGCCAGTCAGGAGATCAAAGATTGGCTGCTGCGGGAAGGGTGCCACAACAACGTCATGAACGAATATTTAGCCTGTATTTGTGCAAGAAATGGTGGTTTGCTGGAGGCACTTTCGGCTGATCGGGTAGATGGCGCATTACTTAATGGGGCAACCGATATCATTGAAGCGTTATTGAATGGCGGGCCCGCTGAGAACATAGATGATTATGAGCATGCTCCACAAGTGTTATTTGATTACGTGAGGCTCACCCGGGAGATAGGGGCAACTGCACAGCATCTATCAGCTATATTTAGTATTCATGACTTCCTGGCTGAGGATGAGGAGAAGTGGACCGTTCGGATGTCAGCAGGCTGGAGTGTGCAGTTAAGAAGCGATATCCGTGAGGCTTGCGGGTCGATTGTAGCTAACACTAAGTGGATCAGCATCGTCATGGAAGCTGTCAGCAGCGGCGATTTGACGGATGCTTATTACGGCGCAGCTTGTGCCGGGAAGCTTGGCATGGATATTTGGGACATTCTATACAATCAGCTTGCAGCTAACCCGCTAGAGGATTTCTATTACTATCAGCTCATGAAATCGGATGACCGGGACCGAATTCGCAAGTTTGTTCAATTCGCCATAGGCCACCTTCCCTTGCAGCAGATCGCTACTGGCCCCAGAAATGAAATGGGGTTCGGCGAAGAATATGCAGCGCACAGGAAGCTTGGCGCTATCCTGCAGAGCTTGGACCGGTTCGAGGGGATAGGGGCAGAGTTGATCCTCACTGGCCTGAACAGTCCAGTGACCTCCAACCGGAACATGGCGATCAAGGCATTGGAGGGCTGGGACATTTCATCCTGGGGGGAGCAGCTTGCTCATGCGGTCGCTCATTTGTTAGTAATCGAGCCTGAAGACCCGACAAAAGAACGGCTGCACAAGCTGTGTGTGGCAAAGGGATTATAAGTATGGGAAGAACACTCATTATGTAGGAGTTGAATGCTTGTATGGCTTATCAAAATATAGACGGCGTGCGGGTCTGGGGGGATCCTGACAGCGGAGCGCTGGCTCAAGCAAAGACGTGTGCGGAAACAGGAAATGTCGTTCAGACCCTGCTCATGGCAGATCATCATAAAGGCTACAGTCAGCCGATCGGCGGGGTGGTTGTGTACGATGGGCAAATCTCCCCGTCCGGCGTTGGTTATGATATTGCGTGCGGGAATAAAGCGGTGCGAACCAGCATGTCTGTTGAAGATATCAGGCCCCGATTGGCGAATATTATGGACGAGATCGCCCGGAGAATCTCCTTCGGAATAGGCCGTGTTAATAATGAAAGGGTCGATCATGAACTTTTTGACGACCCGGATTGGGCTGTTTTCATGGCGTTAGGCAGACAGAAGCACGACAAACTGAAAGCTTTGGCACAGAGTCAGTTAGGGACGGTCGGCAGCGGCAACCACTTCGTAGATTTGTTTGAAGAAGCCGGAACAGAGCGGGTATGGATCGCCAATCATTTCGGGAGCAGAGGGTTCGGGCATAAGACGGCGAGCGGATTCATTAATCTGGCAGCGGGCAGAGACTTTCTCGCCAGCGCCCCCGGTGAAAAGATGGACCAACCGCCCGTACTGCTTGATACGAGCAGTGAGCTTGGCGATATGTATTACAGAGCCATGAAGCTGGCCGGACGCTACGCCTATGCCGGCAGAGATTATGTGATCCGGCAAGTATTAGCCATCCTGGGAACGGAAGCGGACCTCGAAGTTCATAACCATCATAACTATGCCTGGAAAGAAACACATAACGGTAAAGAAGTCGTCGTTGTCCGCAAAGGGGCGACCCCGTCCGCACCAGGCCAGGTTGGTTTTATCGGCGGCAGTATGGGAGATATATCCGTAATCGTAAAAGGAAAGGATAGTATAGAGAGCAAAGATTCTTACTACAGCACCGTTCATGGAGCGGGACGAATCATGAGCCGGACCCAGGCGGCAGGCAAAATGAACTGGAAAACCCGCATCCGCAGCGGCGGTCAAATTACCACAACGCAAATGATGGAGGCAGTTCGGGATTTCGGTGTTGAGCTGCGCGGTGCAGGCACGGATGAGAGTCCTTTTGTGTACCGGAAGCTTCAAGAAGTACTGGATGCGCATGCCGAGACAATTGAGGTCATGCATGTGCTGAAGCCGGTTGGTGTATGTATGGCTGGGGCGGATGAGTTCGATCCGTATAAGGATTGAGGGAGAGAGTGTGGGGGTAGAGGAGCGGGTGAATGGGAAGGGGCAAACCCGGAGCCACCAAGCCTTTCCTCTATTTTGTCATGGAAGGAGGGGTTGCATGTCCTGGAGCAAATTGAAGCAACAACTGGAGGGTTTTCTCAGTCCTACGTTAGAGAGGATTTTTATGAGCCACGGCGGGGGGCGTTGTAAGGTGAATGATTTTTACTCGCGAAGGATTATAGAAGGGCAAGAGGCAACGGCGAAAAGGATCGTGTGAAAGTTGAGAATTCACACATGAGTAGCTTGTAACTTTTAAAGCAAAGACTCTATTTGATTTTGGTTGTCCACATTTGAAGAGTTGTGTGTCATTGGGAAGAGTGAGTTAGATCCACATTAATCATTGAATTATAATGGTTTAAAGACAGGAACTTTAATTAGTTCCAAGGGCATCTTTTGTCATGAAATTTATGTGGAACTTGGTGTTTTGAATAAAAGCAGGAAAAAGATAACATTGAGTCGAATTCTGTTATCCTATTATTTATTTTTGTCTCCAAATTTAAGAGAAAATGGAGTGGAGGCTATGACTTCAGATGCAGGAAGATCATTAATTGAGATTACCTATAATTTAAGTAAAGATGATCTTATGGATGCAAAAAAAATCGAACCGTTCTATAAAATGTTTGGGGTGTTCAATCTTAAGGATTCCAAAATGACAACTTTAGTATTAGCTTCTGCTAGAACAATCTCTCGACATGGTGGGAACTTATCTCGCTCGGAGCTTGACGATATACTTGATTACATACAGAAAAGTATACGCAAAAAAGTTATTGATTGTTTAATTAAATATGAGTGGATCCAATTTAATGGTATAGACTATCAAATGCCTGGCCGTATTGTTTCATTGCTTACTCATGGATTATTTGGATCTGTAATTCGTGGAGAAATGAACTTTGCTGAAGAAATTATGCTTGTGGGAAACGAAGCTGAAATATCAGGCTTATATAATTTAGATCAAGAAATATTAGAAAAAAATTTCATTATTCATATGAGTCAGTTGAAGGATATTCGAGATAAAATTGAGAGAATGATCCAAAGGCGTTCCAAAAAAGAGATACGAGAAATTATACAAACAAGTCCTACAATACTTAATGCAATTGAAGAGTTGAGAAAGAAGATAAGAAGAAGTGATCTTTCAAATAGTTTCCAGAAAAGAAACGGATTTTACGAAGTCTGTGGGCAAATTACAGCGTTAGTTGCCCAAACGATAAACATTGCTAGAGAAAATTTATTGCAAGACGTTGGTTCCTTGGGAAAATATGTTGATTCCGAGAGAATAGAGGAGTTTATTAAAGGGGCCTCAGGTGAGTATCTAGCAAATGTAGCTATTAGATATTTTTCTGCTCCAAAGCAAAACCCGCAGCTGAGAGAAGAGACAATCGTATATAAAACCAAATCATTTTTTTTACAAGAGTATAATGAATTAATAGTAGTCCCGCCTCCTCCTGTCATTGATTTTGAAGAAGAAGAGATTATTTTTGAAACAAGAGAAAACCCCCTCGATTTGTTATATCACGAATTAATATATAAGCTCCAAGGTAAACAATATGCTCCTTTAGAGGAAGTTCTATTTGATGAAAGTGATAGCTTTGGATTAGCTATGTATCGAACTGGACAAACTATAAAGCTTGTTTCTAATCTTCAAGAATCTGAAACAATCAAAGAAGACAATTTGGGTCTCGATATAAAAGATAGTATGAAATTGTTAAAAAAGGGTTCTATAAAAGAAATGACAGAAGTTTATATAAGGAGAGAAAATCATGGGGGGAATAATTAATCCCGAGGTGCAACGAATATGTTCGCTTTTTCACTATGGATGGGTTCCCAAAGAGACAATAGGAGTATTAGAGAAAAACTTGACTTTATACAGAGAAGTGCAAGCAACGTTAGCTACGATGGGTTATGAACTTATTAATTTTCCTAATTGTGAGTGGTATGTAATACGATTAAAAAAGGAATTTGATGATGATGCTTTTGATAAGTTTCATCGAAAAAATATTGGTTTCAACAAGAGGCACATGGCATTAATAACCATACTTTTTATAAAGCTTATATTACCCCGACTGACGGGGAGCCACGGGGACCAAGAAGCCTATACTACTTTGGATGAGTTGACATTAAATTATGGAGAGAAATTTCAGTTTAGAAGAAGAAGTTCTCGCAATTCAATCGAATCACTGATCAAAATGTTGAAGAAACATTGGTATGTTATTGAAAAAGGAAAGCGTTATTATGCGGGACCAGCAATGTTTATGCTTCACTATAACGATTATCTTCAGAATATAACGCAGGATATGCTTCACGAGATGATGGAGCTTACCCAGCAAGTTGCTAAAGATATATCAGACGATCAAAGGAAAGTAGAGTTGGATAGAAGTTTGGACAGGGAGGGGCAGGAATAATGATTAAAGATTTTTCAACTGCTTATTGGGGCATGTTGCCTACTACATCCAAGCCATATCCAGCGCACCCCAAAGTTAATGCCTTTGTTGGGGCATCAGGCCATGGTAAGACCACCATAATGGATGGACTACGCTTGCTTCTAGGGGATGCTAAATTCGAAAATAATCGAGATGCTCTTCACTACATGCATGAGTTAAGTAAGTGGGCTGTTGTTAGAGCTTCATTTTACAATGAGTCAGTGAATGGAGTGCGACCATTTGATAATGCAGGTTGTCAGGATGATGAAGTTACTTGTTGCTGTTTAATTACCATTAATTCGAATGGCCGTTCGGAAAAAGAATACTATGTGTTTGATGGTTTATTCACTGAGATAATAGATCTTGGAACAAACCCCAAAGCTTATAGTCAAAGTCTAAAAACACAAAAACAATATAAACAGATATTGGAGGATTGTTTGGGAGTAACACCAGCTTTTAGAAATCTTATGTCTATGAATCCGACAACTGTTAAAAATCTTGTGCATTTGGATTCAAATGATCTTTTTTTAAAGGTCTTTGAGTTAAAGGGTGTAAAAAAGATTCATGACAATTTTAGAGCGGCCAAAGATGAATTAGGTAGGCAAGAAGTCAATTTACATCATGCACAAACTCTACTTAATGAGGGGTTGGATAATTTTGGTAAACTCCAATTGAAGTCTGAAAAGTTTAAGCAATATCAATCAAATAGATTAATCTTACAATCTGTTAAACAGAAACTTTTAAAGGTAGAATATTGGGAAAATAGTATGGCAATTAAGGGGTATGAGGAGAAGGAAACAATTCTCAAAAATGAAGTTGGGACAAATCGCGAAAAAAAACTTAGTTTAGAAGTTCAGAGAGAAGCTATTCAAATAGAAGTTTTAAATATGGAAAAAGAACAGGAACAGTATAAGACTATTTTATCTGAATTACAAAAAGAAATTGGAGATATGAGAGAATGCGCAGGTGAAATATCATCGGATAAGAAAACTATAAATCAAGATGTGTCAAAACTAAAAGGAATTAAGCCATTAAATAAAGAGGATATTGTTCGAGATTATGAAGTTGCTCAACAAAGTATGGAAGAAGTCAAATCAACATGGCGGAGGGAAAGAGAAAAGCTTAATAAACTTGAGGCTAGAAAAAAAGATTTAGATCAGGATAAACCCTATCCAGATTATGTGTATGATTTCACTTCAGAACTTAACGAAAATAAGATTGATTATATTCTTCTCGCCGATGCCATATCTCTTAAGCCAGAATATGAAAAGTGGCAGGTAGCTGTGGAGGCATTTCTAGGGAATGAACGATTCAGAATAATTGTTAATAAAAACCAGGAAGTTGCAACGAAAAAACTTCAGGAAAAATACAAGTATACTTCAAGAATAAGTGTTTCGAAACCTAAAATAGAAGTAATTAATAAAAAAAAAATATCTTTCCCGTCAATAAGTTCAGTAATTAATGTAATGTTTCCAGACAAAGTCGGTGGTTACTTAACTCGGTTGAATGAAATTTATTTAGTTGATAACGTCGATGAGGGACATAAACTTCAAAAGCAAGGATTAACAAGTATTACCCTAAAGGGTTTGCTGCAGGACTATGACGGTTCTATTTTTAAAAAGCATCATAGATTATGTTGTGGCAAAATGGCAATAGAGAAAGAAAAAACATTAATTAATATTGAAATAAACAGTCAGATGAATATTTGTCAAGAAAAAGAGAAACTTGTAACTAATTATGAAGAGGAAGTTAAAAGACTTCACGATAGCATTAATGAACAGAACGAGCTGGAGAAATTACCAATTAAAGAGAAGCAATTAAATGAATTAAACAATCACTATAAGTATATTTTCAATGAAATAGAAAAGAAAGAAAAGTTTTGTAATGAATTAAAAGATAAAGAGGAGGGAATTACAGGGCTTCTTACTAATAAAAAAATTACTACAGCATTATGTGAGCAACAGGAAGATCATTGTAAACAGGAGATTGAAAGATTAAGTCAAGAAATAAAAGTTGTATCAATAGAACTGAGATTAAAAATGCAAGACCTTGAAGAATCAAAGCAAAAGCTTATTGTAATTGGGATTACAGAGGAAGAGTTAGCCTTTTTATTTGAAGATATAAATTCTTCAGGTTTTAAAAATGAACAAGGAGAAGTTTTTTCTTCAAGAGAGCTAAAAAAAGAAAGTGAACGCATTTCAGAAAAAATTAATGATTTTATACGAGAAAATCCGGATATTGATGAGACAATTGTAGAACTTATAAGAACACAAGAGGCTTTAGTTAACCAGTTACAAAGCAGGTTTAATTTAATCAAAGAAGAAAGAGATAGTTGGGAGCAAGAATGTAATAATAGCCTCGCAGCACTTCAAATTCATATTAAAGAAACCATGAAAGACTTTATAGAAGAATTTCATATGATGGCTGATCTGATTGGAGCTAGTGCTGCTGGTAGATTGGAACCGCGGGGAGAAGATCCTGAATTATGGGAATTGTACTTATCAATTGGTTTCGATGGGAAGAAACCTGTCCTTATTAATAGTCCCAATCTATCTTCTGGACAAAGGGCTCGAACCAGCCTTTTAGTGTTATTGGCTGCTGTAAGCAGTAAAAGGAGAGGAGAAAAGCTTTCTATTATGTTCCTAGATGAGCCCAATGCAGAGGTTGATGATTATAGTGGGAATGACATTGGTCAAGTATTTCAAGTGACCGAAATTCAATACTTTATTACTCATCAAATTGGTGAATCTCTTAAATCAATACAATGGATTAACCATTCCTTTCTTTGTAGCCAATGTCCCCCAAACTCGGATTTTGCTAAGCCTTTAATAGTTCAAAAAATGCGGAATGACTAACATGGTAACGGTAGCAAGGAATACTAAATGGGGGAATGAAGCAATGGCTGTAGATCATGTTTTTATGATTGATGATCGTCATACTGGCCTGGACGTAAATAAAACTTTTAAAGAAGAATACCGTTTTCCTATTGAAATGTCCGTAAGTGGGCGGAAGTTTAGTGGTGTAGATATTACTCTTAATAAACAGCACGGTAAAAAGGCAATTATGGAGTATATTCTAAAATTACTTTTGAAAGGTCCAAAGCAGTATGAACCACTTGTTGATAAAGTGCTTCAAAAATTTAGTTGGCTTGATTTAAATGATTCTTTGGAGATACTCTTGTTAGATGGTGTAGTACAGATTGTTTTCAAAAATTTAAAACCTCGTAAAGCAGTAGATTGGGTTCCGAAAATAATAAAGCTTGATCCCAAAGCTTTGGAGTTAATTACCCCAGAAAAGATAGACATTGATCTTGAACTTGCGGAAGTAAATAAATTAGCAACAGAGTTAATTACAAGTGTCAAGAATCCGCTTAGGGAAAAAGTCTATAAATGGATTGCAGAAGGAGCAATAAAAGATGAGTCGGATGTTTTAATTGTTGATACCAACTCGTTTAAAAAATTCAGAGCAATAGTTCTTACGGTTTCACATTACATCTATCTTAAAGAATATGGTGAATTAATACCTTTACGCCACTTATCAAATCAACTTTGGGGTCAACCACGATTACTAAGTACTTATAAAAAAGAAATTATTCTAGCAGCAAATATAACAACGAATGAGTTTGATTCCGTACTACTTTCTGATATTAATAGAGAGTTGCATGCACCTTTGGTTTTAATTTCACCAATTGAAGAATTACAAAAAGTCATAAATAAACTTTTAGAACAGGGAATTTCCCATGATTCCTTAATACTAGATATAAGTTATCATATACAAAAGGTTAAAGAATTATTAAAGGATTCCGAAAATAAGGTTTTAGATGTTTTTTTGTCAGACTATTTCATGTTCGAGTCAAAGTTCTTTGAGGATGATTCACAAGAAAAGAAATTATCGGTTTTGATAGAATTTAAAAAATCTATTTCTATTTTCAAAACGGAAATGCTTAAGATAGAAAGTGTAAGGCATCGATATGAAATGATTGCATTAGAAGAGATAGGAAGCGGTTATTTCGCCAGAGTGTATAAAGTGTTTGACCCTGAGTTAAACAAAATTTTGGCATGCAAAGTTCTTTTCCCTAGAAGTCACTTTAAACAGAGATATGGAATTGAGGCGGATGAATACATACTTCGTTTTAAACGTGAGGTCAGATTGCTTACTGAGGAATTGAAACATAAAAACATCGTAGAAGTTAGTAAAATTCATGTTGAAGGTTCACTCTTTTGGTTTACAATGCCGTTAGCAAGCTTCACCTTGGAAAAATGGTTGAAAGACAACCGAGATGCTTCTGTGGAAAAGCGTATGGAGATCTTTAAACAGATTATTTCTGGTGTTAAATACTTACATGAAAGAGAGAAATACCATCGCGATCTAGCCCCAAATAACATTTTATTATATGAAACGGATCGAGGACTAGAAGTGAAAATATCTGATTTTGGACTCGCTAAAGACATTAAGTCAGAGTCATTTTTGACGGGGTTATCCAAAAGAGGTTACGGTCAAATAGATTTTACTGATCCCCAGCAGCGAGATAATTTAGCTGACTCCACTCATTTATCGGACATCTACTCATTAGGTGCAATACTCTACTATTTGTTGAGCAATAAATTACCAAAAAAAAGATTCTATTCTAAAGTTGTTTGCCAGGATATAGTTATGAAGGCAATGAATACGCGAGCTAAACGTTATCAATCTGTTAATGATTTTGAGCGCGAATTATGTGAGTGTATGAAATTAGATAAGTAAAGAACGACTAAACAGATGCCGTTACTACCAAATTACCTTATAATAGAATGAACAACGTTTCACTAGGAACGATAAGAATAATGCATTTACGTATACTCGCATTTTCAGTTCGGGATAGAACGAAGCTAGTTAACTTGAAACGATTGAAGCGCCTTGAATCAACGTATGAGAAGTATTTATAGGCAAACAAGCCAAGGAATCTCGGCACTTTGAAATGCGTGAGAATGGCGAAGGAGTTACATTTGGACATCTATAACGGGGATATCCTGACCTCCAGACCGGCCTGAGGCTCGTTGAGCAATACAGTGTGGATGATATGATTTGGAGATTTAGATTATATGATAATAATACCTTTTTTACGTGCGGTATACCAATATATTAGGGGGATCAATAATGAGTGAATTCTATAACACTATTATAAGTGTATTGAAGCAGGATAATCGTTTTTTTACAGAGGACGGCGATATACTACGAAACGCTATCTATGAAGCTGCCATGCAATTTGATGGTACACTTATTAGACTGCTAATAAATAATCCTATAACAAAAGAACGATTTTTTAAAGAGGTAGAGGGGATTGCAGTATTCGATAAAATTGGTTTCGGCTGGGTAATTAATAATCGACAGTTCTTGCCGAACAGCTATACTCGTTTCAAAAATAAAATAGGCTTGGTAAATGATAGAGGAGATTATATTAGTACAATCAATGATATTGTACTTGCTTTTCCGTATAAGGATTGTATTTTAGAGGGTGGCCAGACAAAGGAAGAACAACAGAGGGAGGAGATTTTTTATAATGAAACACTTGCACCTGACGAGGTCGACAGGCTTTTGTATCCAAAAGTTTTCACCAATGCAATAAGAATTACTAAGGAGGGTATAGAAGAAGTTACAGAATTTAATGATAAAGATAATTTAATTATTAAAGGTAACAATCTTCTTGTTCTTTCATCTCTCTTGAAAAGATATGAGGGATGCGTTAAGTGTATTTATATTGATGTCCCATACAATACAGGAAATGACAGCTTTGGGTACAATGATAAATTTAATCATAGTACATGGCTTACATTCATTAAAAATAGGTTGGAAATATCAAAAAAATTATTAACTCAACTTTCGCAGCCTAAATCTCCAAACAAACCCTTGATATAGCTG